>DASWHT010000485.1:0-9882 GCA_036398075.1 Binatia bacterium
AACACCCATGGGGCCATGTGTCAATGGGTCGCGCACAGGCGATCGGCAAGAGCCCATATTTTTAGACGACGGTTTAATTTCTACAGGAGCACATCGACTCAGCATGGCGCAAAAATTTTACGTGGTATGGTCAGGACGGCAGACCGGTGTATTCACGGATTGGGCGACCACTCAGCGGGCCGTGGACAAGTATGCCGGGGCGCGCTTCAAGTCCTTCCCGACCCGTGCGGCAGCCGAGCAAGCCTTTGGTCGCGGCGGCTACGCAAGCATTCCGCCCAAAACGCCCAGCAGGCAAAAAGCCAGCACACCCGACAGCGAACGCAGTGCCGCCCATCCCTCTCAACAGTTCGATGTCAGCATTTATTGCGATGGTGCCTGTGAACCCAACCCCGGCAATGCCGGCTCCGGCGTCGTGGTGTATCGAGCCGGACAACTCGCGCAATTGTGGTTTGGCCTGTACAACCCCAGGGGGACCAACAACACCGCCGAACTGAACGCGCTCTATCACGCATTGCGCATGGCCGAAGCAGAAATCAAGACCGGCAACACCGTCGAGGTGTGCAGCGACTCGGCGTACTCCATCAACTGCATTCGCAGTTGGGCACCGAACTGGGAAAAGAAAGGCTGGAAAAAACCTGGCGGCGAGATCAAGAACCTGGAAATTATCCAGGACTGTTACGCGATCTACCGACGCATCGAAGAAGAACTGAAGCTCACCCACGTCGCCGCCCACGCCGGCACCGAAGGCAACGAACTCGCCGACCGCATGGCCATGCTCGGCGCGCAGCGTAAAGAAGAAGAACTGCGACCGTATCACGGGAAAATAGATATTCCGACGCTGCTCAAGATGCGGGCGGGGTGAATAAGAAAGGGCTGTTGCCTCAAAGGTTCGTATCTCTTGTGCTAAACGAGTGCAAAGAAGCGCTAAAAGCGGCTTTAGCCCATTTTTGAATTCTCCCATCGGCCGGAAAAGTAGCCTGTCCCCTTTAATTTCCCGTGAGTTTATGTGTTGCACGGGTATCCGTGCGGGAGTAGAGTCTGGAGAAAGCTCGATAGTCGGGCGACTCAATTAGGAGGATCAAACCATGGCTGGGAATACATCGCTGAACGAGCGCGCAGATGCCCTCGAGCGGAAGATGAGCGACGAGCTCGATGTGCTCCTTTCGAAATCGGCGCTGTTCAATATGGCGGACGGCAAGCTCGGCGCGTCCGGCATGGGTTCCGACGTCGCAAGTAAATCCGGCAAGTATCAACTGATGGACGACGATCCGCGGCTGCCGAAAATGCCGGCCAAGCCGACGCTCCTCGACTATTTCGAGGACCGCGCGAAGGGCATCAACCATCTACTGCAAAGCGCGACCCATGCGCTGAAGGCGTCCATGCCCGAGAAAACAATTCTCGCCTGCCTTGTGCACGATATCGCCAATGCAATCTTCATCAAGAGCGATCACGGCTACTGGGGCGCGCAGCTGATCGAGCCATACGTCGACGAGGAGGTGTGCTGGGCGGTCCGCGCGCACCAGGCGCTGCGTTTCTTCCCTGACGAGTCGGTCGGCTACTCGTATCCGGAAGCATACGTCAAGAATTTCGGGCCGGACTACGAGCCCGACGACTACATCAAAGAGGCGTACAAGCGCGCCCGTAGTCACAAGTGGTACATGACTGCGCGCATGATTACCGTCCACGACATCTACTCCTTCGACCCCAACGCGGTGGTGAGCTGGGAACCCTTCATTGACATCGTCGGGCGTAACTTCAAGCAGCCGGACGAGGGCTTGGGTTTCGACAATAGCCCGGTCTCGCACATGTGGCGCACGATCCGGCGTCCGACAAAGTATCTCTGAGGCGCGAATCAGAGCGGGCAAGAAGCCGTTCAACCTCAATACCGCGGCCCGTTGCAATCATTCCAGCTAGCTCGCGCAATTTTCACAATACAAAGGGGTCAAAACGATGGCCATTATTGAACGAACCTATGGGAAAGAGAGCAACGCCGTCATCGATGAAGTTTTGATCTCGTCGGACTCGCACGTCATTGAGCCGGAAGGTCTTTGGAAGAAACAACTGCCTAAAGCATTTCAGGACCGCGCCCCTGGATTTGGCGGGCAACGGCCCACCGATTCGCCCGGTGCCATGGATAAGACAAAGCGCGTCGCTGAAATGGCCGCCGACGGCGTCAGCGCGGAAGTTCTCTATCCTACCCATGGGTTAAAGGCACTGAGCCTGGACGATCCCGAGCTGGAGGCGGCCTGCGCCCGCGTTTACAACGATTGGCTGATCGACTACTGCCAGGCCGCGCCCGACCGTCTCATCGGCATCGCCATGCTGTCCATGTACGATATCGACGGCGCCGTAAAAGAGCAGGAGCGCTGCCGCAAGGCCGGCCTGCACGGCTCGGTGATATGGCAGGTCCCGCCGCCCGAACTGCCCTTCGCCTCTGCGCACTATGATAAGTTCTGGGCATCGGCGCAGGATCTCGATATGCCGGTCAACCTGCACATCTTGAGCGGCCACGGCTACAGCCGTACCCGCAGCTTCGGCGTTAACCCTGCTGCCGAAGGCGGCCTCACACAGGAGAGCAACAGCGTCAACATGAAACTGTTCCAATCCATCAACAGCCTCTACGAACTCATTTTCTCCGGCGTGTTGGAGCGCTATCCGCGGCTGAAGCTCGTCCTGGTCGAAAACGAGATCGGCTGGATTCCGTTTCTACTCGAACAGTGGGACTACTACTTTAAGCGCCATGGAACCAAGCGCGAAGGCCTCGCAATAAAAAAACTTCCAAGCGAATATTTCCACGGCCAGGTCTACGCCACTTTCTTCAACGATGCCGTCGGCGGCCATATCCTGTCTTGGTGGGGCGCCGACAACTGCATGTGGTCCAACGACTTTCCCCACGGCAACTCGACCTGGCCCCATTCCCGCCAGATCGTAGCCCGGGACCTAGGCGATCTACCCGCCGGGTTGCGCGCTAAACTGGTGCGCGAAAACGTCGCGCGACTTTACAACGTTCCAGTTCCAAGTCCGGCCTAACACGCGTCATACCTTGGAGAGAAAATCCTGATACGCGAGCTTGCCGCGCGGGTAGGTGAGCTGGCTGTGGCTCAGCCCCAGTGCTACGCACATCTCGGCAACGCGGATCGTGATCGCCTTGGTGTTGAATACCTGCACGTTCGTCATCTTCTGAACTTCCGCCGGGTCTACCACATAGGGAATAAGCGCCCCGCCCAAGGGCAGCACTGCCTGCGCTCCGGTTTCATCGACCAGCGCGCGAACCAGACCGGCGGTTTTCTCGGTGATCGCCTGGCGGCGTTGCTTGAGGTCCGGACCGTAGACACCGAGAGTTTTGATACCTGTGACAAACCCGTCCATGCCCATCGTGCGCAGCAGCCGCCACGTGTAAGGGATATGCGGCGCGAGCGGCACGATGATGCCGATCCGATCGACGAGGTTGGCCACCGCGTGGATGGTCGTGCGAAATGGACCGAGGACGGGGATGGCAACGCACAGCCGGGCGCCGTCGACGCCGGGATCAAAGGTGTTGCTCTGAATCACCGCGTCGTAGCCGTTTTCCGAGGCCCAGACGATCTTGCGGATGATGGCGGGGGCTTCCATGATGTGATCGAGGCCGTTGAGCATCATCTGGTCGCCGAGCACCTGTTCGACCCGCGCGCCCTCGAAATTATCGGGAAAGTTCACCTCCACCCGAGTGCCGGGAGAAGCATAGCTGTTCAAAAGCTTCTCTATCTCTGCGACGTCGTAAACGGCCTTCGGCGCTTTATTCAAAAACATAATTCTCATGATCTGTTCCTTTCTCTCTCATTGCTTGTTGCGCTTTCGCAGGCTGTTGAAAAAAGCTCACCTGCTTCGTTGCGCTCGATCGCCTCGCTTCAACGTATCGGCAAATACGCCTCCGCTCGTCGATTTCTCGCGCGCCTCGCATCTGAGGCCTTTTTGAACAGCCTGAATCCGAGTTTTCGACACTCTGTTTAGAGTCGATCACTGATCGCTGCGGCGCGGGCAAGACCCGGAGAACCCTCGGACCCTTGAGTTTGGGAGCATACCCGAGTAGGCATCCTGAGCGCAAGAAAAAGTTGAACTCTGGCGGCAGAGACCTGAGCCTGGAGTGGCCCTCCAGATAAAGATTTGACCCTAGTTTGACCCTGCAGCTGCTATGATCGCGCTGGACTCACAGAGCGCCGCGCGCGGAGGGAATTCATGAACCAAGCGATCGTCGAAGATCTCGTAACTGCTAGCCATATTCTTGCCAATGAAGGCGTGCTCGATGGGCTCGGCCACATTAGTGTGCGCCATCCGGACAACCCGCAGCGTTACCTAATGTCGCGTTCCCTCGCACCGGCTCTGGTGAACCCTTCCGACATCATGGAATACGACCTCGATTCCAACGCCGTCGACCCGCAGGGCCGAGCGCTGTTTCTCGAACGTTTTATCCACGGCGAAACCTACAAAGCACGGTCCGACGTTATGGCAGTGATTCACAGCCATTCCCCGACTGTCATCCCATTCAGTATCAGCCAGACCCCATTGCAGCCGGTGTTTAACGGCGCCGCATTCCTGTCTCCCTCGGCTCCCGTGTTTGACATTCGGAAAGTCGCCGGCATGACCGACTTGCTCATCGGCAATGGCGAGCTCGGCAGGGCGCTCGGCGTGACCCTGGGTCAAGGTGCAGTGGCGCTCCTGCGTGGCCACGGCAACGTCGTGGTCGGCGAAACCGTGCAGCAAGTTGTCTACCGAGCAATTCAAACCGAACTCAATGCCCGGCTGCAGCTTCAAGCGGTGATCTTAGGTGGGCCGTTGATTTACTTGGCGCCGGAAGAAGCCGTGAAGGTGAATGCCCGTTCAGGACCCGATGCCACCCAGATAGGCCGTACCTGGGAACTCTGGAAGCAACGAACCCTGGGACAATGATGGGCGAGCTGGCAGACAGTTAATTATCTACCGGCCGCGATCGCCGGGAAAAGATCGAGACTGTACCGAAGATCCGAAAGTGGTTTCAGGATCTCGCGACGGTAAGGACCTAAGTCAAGATTCGACCCCAGCGCCCGGGCGACTCGTGCGCTAGGTCGCGCCTGCGCTCCCACTGGAATCCGGAATCGTCCGCTGGTTCTCAAGCACTTCGTTGACGCTGCCGCAGGCGCGGCGTTCTATCAGCTATTCGGAAACGATTCCCACGTCCTCGGCGGCAAAGGTCACAGTGGTTTCGTCGCCGCGTTGAAACAGCGGTTTGCCCTTGGGATTAGTCTCATTCACTCTGATGATGCGTCCGGCCGATTCGATTTCATATTCAACGAGCGAGCCCTGATAGGCTGAGGCGGCCACGCGGCCCGTGATCCGATTCACCTTTGGCGGCTGATCCGCCGACTCGACGAGATCAATCGCCTCGGGGCGGACGTAAAGCAAGACCTTGCGCGAATCGGCCGGGTGCTTGTAGCCGGGCGGCGGCGAGGCTTTGATCTGAAAACCTTCGTCGGTGTGAATTTCCAAGAGTCCATCCAACGACCGGATAATTGTCCCGGAAAAAAGGTTCGACTTCCCCACGAAGGCCGCCACGAAGCGGTCGCGCGGCGACTCGTAAATGTCCCTCGGCTTTCCTTCCTGGATGACTTTGCCGAGGTTCATCACGGCGATCCTGGTCGAGAGCGTCAGAGCTTCCTCTTGATCGTGGGTTACATAGATGGTGGTCAAGCCGATGTCTCTTTGCAGCTTCACGAGCTCAATCCGCATTTCCTGGCGCAGCTTCGCGTCGAGATTGCTGAGCGGCTCGTCGAGGAGCAGAACGCGCGGCTGGATCACGAGCGTGCGCGCCAGCGCGACGCGCTGCTGCTGGCCGCCTGAGAGCTGTGAAGGGCGGCGGCGCTCGGTTCCTTTGAGCCCCACTTGCTCCAGCACTTCCATAACCCGCGGTTCGACATCGCGGCGCGGGACTTTCCGTTCTTTCAGGCCGAAGGCGACGTTGTCGAAAACCGTCATGTGGGGCCAGAGGGCATAGTTCTGAAAAACCATCCCCAGATTGCGCTTCCACGGCGGCATGTGGTTTACCGAATGGCCGTCCAGGAAGACGGCGCCCTCGTCTGGCGAAATAAAGCCGGCGATGGTTCTGAGCAAAGTTGTTTTTCCGCAGCCGCTCGGCCCGAGGAGCGTGTAGAACTCGCCTTGGGCGATCTCCAGATCGACGTGGCGCACGGCCCAGATGTCGCCGTAGCGCTTGCCGATGTTTTCGAGCCTGACCTGGCCTGCCGGCATGGTCTATACCCGAAACGCGCTGCCGGTGCGTCCGCCGAAAACGCGATAGGTCAAATACGTTCCAAGGGAGACCATGACGATGGCCACGACGCCCAGCGCCGCACCCGCGGCCCGTCCCAAGGGACTTTGCATATAGATATAGATGCCGTAGGAAATCGGGCCGCTCTCGATTCTCGGAACGAGCATAATTGTCGAGGACAGCTCGACACAATTGGTCATAAACGCGATCAGGCCGCCGGCCACGAGCCCTCCGGAAATCAGCGGCAGCGTAACCCTGACGAACGTGCGCAAACGGTTCGCGCCGAGATTTTGCGCGGATTCTTCCAGACTGATGTGGACCTGCTGCAAGGCCGCGTAGCTGGCGCGGACGGTGTAGGGCAAGCGGCGGACGGTATAGGCGACAACGAGAATGATCCAGGTCGAGGTCAGCGGGGCTCCCAGCCCGGGGAAATCCCAGCCGTGAAAAACCCGGAGATAACCGACCGCGAGCACGACTCCGGGAATTGCGATCGGCAGAGTGGCAACGGCGTCCAGCGCATTCGTGCCCCAGACGCGGCTCCTTATTAAAAGGAAAGCGATGATCGCGCCGAGAAAGACGTCGAGCGCGGCGGCCAAGACCGTGTAGAGCAACGTATTTTTCACGAAGTGCGGCGCACGGAAAAGAATTTCTGTGAAGTTATCCAGGGTGTACGCTGTCGGCAAG
This sequence comes from Binatia bacterium, assembly GCA_036398075.1. Lineage (GTDB taxonomy): Bacteria > Desulfobacterota > Binatia > UBA9968 > UBA9968 > DATACQ01. The sequence continues at coordinate 6,965 of DASWHT010000485.1, forward strand.
AGCGAGAAGCTCCAGACCTTCGTGAAAGACAGAATGACAATGCCGATGTGGGGCAGCAAGCTCACGCTCAAGACCACGCCGCAAAACAACAGGATCGCCAGGCGCTTCATGCCCGCAACCGGCCGCGCGACGGCGGCGCCCTGGTGAAGCGTCGCGTACTCGGAGAGGCTCAGGTATTTTCGCGCAACCAGAAGAGATCCCAGGGAAATAACCACCAGAATAACGCAGATCACATAGCCGTCGACGTCGTCGATGCCGATCGTCGTGATACGTAGATAGGCCTGCGGCGCGAGGAGATTTTTATAATTGAGCATGAGCGGGGTGCCGAGATCGTCAACGGCGCGAATGAACGTGAGCAGGCAGCCGGCGATGAAGCCCGGCAGCATCAGAGGCAAAGTGACACGGCGAAACAGGCGCAGCCCGTGGCAGCCCATGTTCTGCGCCATCTCCTCCAGGGACGGATCGATGTTAGAGAGCGAAACCGCGGTATTGAGCATGATAAACGGAAAGAAGTGAAGGGTCTGAACGAGAACGACGCCGGTAAGCCCTTCCATGAAAGGAATACTCATATCGAACCAGCGCATCAGCAGCAGGTTGACCGTGCCGCTGCGCCCGAGAATGAGCTGCAAAGCGACGGCTCCGACAAAGGGCGGGATCACCAGCGGCAAAGTGGCCAGCGTGTTGACGAGGATCTTTCCTTTGAAATCGTAGCGGACGCTCAAATAGGCAAGCGGGATGGCGATTAGGCTTCCGAAAAAGACCACAAGGAAGCCGGCCACAATACTGTTCCAGAGCGATTCACGAAAAAGCGGCCGGCGAAAGAAATTCGCGAAGTGAACCAAAGTGAGGCCGGCCTCGCCGTCTGAGAGGGAGACCCACAGCACTCGAGCGATAGGCACGAGGATGAAGAACGTAAGAAGACCCAACAGGGTCAGTAGGATACCCGCCTGCCGCCAGTCCAAACGGATGCCCGAGGCGAAAACGGGCGTGGCCTCACTCTTGGCCATGGCGCAATCGCGAGTTCAAGGCCTGCTTAGCGCGCGAGCGCGGCCGCTTTGTTCGCCAGCTCCATCGCCTTGGCATAGTTCGCGCGAGCCGCGTTTTCCCAGTCGGTCTCCAGTTGAGCTTTCAGGCCGGACTTCGACTTGAACGCCCCGGCGACTCCCTTGTCGCTTGCCTTCTTGTCGTCGATCGGGACCTGAGAAGCGGCTTTCCTGGCATCCGCAAGCAGGCTTCGAGCCTGCGCGACGCCGGCGCTTTTCGACTTGGCGACGGAGTCCTCCGCACGGTAGATCGCTCCCCAGGCGTCCCTGAGCTCTCTATGGCGGAAGGTGATGATGTGATCGTAGAGAGAGTTCACCACGTCGCGGCGTGCGGATGAGAGCTTATTGTTGAAGTCGACGCCGCCGAGTTTCTGCTTGAACGGATTCGGGTAGTCCTTCGGTCCTTTGGCATAGAGGTCGGGAACGACCGGAAGCCTGCCGATTTCAGGAGAAAAGAGGACCATCTGTCCGGGTTCGCTCAGGAGATAGTTCACAAACGCTTTCGCGTTATCCATGTTCGGCGCACCTTTAACGATACCCACGCTCGCCGGAACGACCGAGGTAAGAGACGGATAAACAAAGTCCACCGGCTGGCCGCTGGCGATCGCCGATAGGCCAAAAAAGTCGATCACGACGCCGATGCCGTACTGGCCGCTGATGACGGCCTCCGGAACACCAAAGCTTCGCTCCGTAATCGCGCCCATGTTGCCGCCTGAGTTCAACAGCAATGCCCAACCCTTGTCCCAGCCATAAGCCTGAAGAATCACCTCGACGGTGAGATGCGTCGTGCCGCTTCGAGAAGGCGCGCTGATTACGAGATGGCCGTGGTATCTCGGATTGGCGAGATCAGTCCACTCTTTCGGCGCCGGCAGCTTATGGGCTTGAACGTAATTTTTGTTCCACATCAGCCCATAGCCGCTGACGGCAAAGCCGAAGTAATGGCCCTCGGGGTCATGGACCGGAAACGTGCCGATCTTCCCCGGGATTTTTGACATGATTTCTTTGGGCGGGGCGTATTTCTCCAGCAGGCCGTCGTTTTTCAAAGTCTGAAACGCGTCCGGAGCGCTGACCCAAAAGATATCGGCCTCGGGCCTGGCTTTGGTCTCGCGCAAGTAAGTGACTCCGGCGTTGGTTTGCTTGCTGTTGATGACGATCTTGATGCCCGGGTTCTTGGCTTCGAAAGCTTTCTTGTAGGTCTCGAACAGCTCTTTAGGAAACGACGTGACGATCACCACCTCTTTGCCGAGCGCCGGCGCCGAAAGACCTGCGAGCAGTAAAAGAAACAATGCGAACCGTGTCCATTTCATATGCGTTCTCCTGATTCTATAATATCTAGCTCGAGCCAGAGATTATCGCCGAGCGTAGAAACCTGTCAAGGAGCTATTGTTAAGAAACGGTTTAGTCGTGTGGATCGTGGAAATGAAATGTGCGCTGGCCTTTGTCGCGGTCAGCCTTGGAGAAAAGAAAGAGCACATTCACGTCGGAAAGAAAGGGGTAGGGAGTCTTTTCTTGACAGGGTGGGTCTTGATGCGATAGATGCCCTGGCGAAATTCCGCGACGTCCTCGTCTTGCAACCGGTGGCATAGCGTACCATGTCCTAAACCGACGGGTCGGTCGGTTGCCGCTATTCGAAAAGCCCGGAGACTATTCCGCCTTTGAAAAAGTACTCGGATAGAAGCTCAGGGTCACCCATTCGAAGGCAGGTCAAATCTTTTGTTGGCAAATTCGTCGAAGGCTGCCCACGCGATCGCGAAACGTTGCGTCGGACTCCATTTTTGAGGTGACTCCGTGACATGCCCAACCCACCGCTCCATAGCTCCCCGTCCCAAACCGTTCCGCTATCTCCTGTAGCTTCAGATCGCATAGCTCTTTTAC
>DASWHT010000486.1:0-12796 GCA_036398075.1 Binatia bacterium
AAGCCAAGAGGGCGGGTTTCAAACCCGCCCCTTCAAATTCCTATTTTTTTTTGCGTACTTTGCGTTCTTTGCGGTTAAATGATCCCCTCTTCCGTCCGAGGGCGCGATGAATCGCGCCCCTACTTTGTGACCCTTGTGCCCTTTGTGGTTAAATCTCTTCTCTTCTTTGGTTGCGGCTCTGCCGCGCTATACCCTTTGTGGTTGAATCCTCCCGTCATCAACTATTCAGATGGAAGACGACCATTTTCAGTTCGGTCATCTCTTCCACCGCGTACCTCGGCCCTTCCTTGCCGAAACCGGAATCTTTGAGCCCGCCATAGGGCATCAAATCGACGCGCCACTGCGATCCCCAGTTGACGTGAAGATTTCCCGCTTCCGCTTCCCGCGCAAACTTCATAGCCCATTCGACATTCTCGGTGAAAATGCCCGCGGCCAGACCATATACACTGTCGTTCGCCAGAGCGATCGCTTCGTCGATAGTTTCAAACGGCGTCACCGCCACCGCCGGCCCAAACAACTCGTCGCGGGAAATGCGCATGTCCGGGTGAACGTCCGCGACCACTGCCGGCATATAAAACGCCCCGCGCCGCCCGCCGCCCGCCACCAGGCGCGCACCACCCTCAACGGCTTCGCTTATCCACCGGTCGACGCGCACCGCTTCGCTTTCCTTCACCATCGGTCCGACTTTGGACTTTTCGTCGAGCTGATTGCCGGTGGTCAGCGCTTCGACCCTGGGTTTCAGCACGCCCAGAAGATCACTGTAAACATTTTTCGCCGCCAATACCCGCTGCGTGGAAATACAAGTTTGGCCGGCGTTGCCGTAACCCGTCATCGCCAAGACAGCCCCGACCTTTGCCAAATCAGCGTCGGGCATGACGATCACCGGGCTATTGGAACCAAGTTCCATGGTGACCTTCTTGATCCCCGCCGTGCGACAAATGCGGTCGCCAACTTCGCGGCTGCCCGTAAAGGTAACCTTGCGCACGCGCCGATCGGCGACCAGAGCGTCGCCAATCTCACCGCCAGGACCGGTGATGCACTGAATTCCTTCGGGGGGAAGTCCCGCTTCCAGCAAAAGTTCCGTCAACTTGATTGCCGACAGCGGCGTGTCAGAAGCCGGCTTGACGATGACCGTGTTTCCTGCCGCCAGCGCCGGCCCAACTTTGTGGCAAACTAGATTGAGCGGAAAATTAAACGGCGCAATTGCCGCGACGACGCCGCACGGCACCCTCAGGGTAAAGCCGAGTTTCTTGCTCCCCGTGGGGTCGGCATCCAACGGCACCGTCTCGCCGTGGAGCCGTTTGGCCTCTTCCGCCGATCCCATCATCGTTTCCACCGCGCGGCTCGCTTCGCCGCGGCCCTCAGCGATTATTTTTCCTTCTTCCCTGGAAATCATTTGCCCGAACTCGTCGTTGCGCTCGGCCATCAAATCCGCCGCTTTGCGCAAAATCTTCCAGCGCTCATAGGCGGTCAGCTTGGCCATCACCTTGGCGCCGCGTTCGGCAAAGGCCAATGCCTTTGTCAAATCAGCCGCGTCGGCCCGTGGCACGGTATCGATCACCGAGTTGTCGAAGGGATTGCGGACTTCAATCTTTTTCGGCTTATCGACCCATTGCGCGGCAATAAAGTTCTTCATTCGATCAACCCTCCATATTTCCGACCAACGCGCACCTACTGGGCGTTGCCGTCGTCTTTATTGCTGCTATTGCCGCGAAAAAAGCTCCTGCCGTACGCCCGGTGAAAAACCGTCCACTTCGAGCCCGGTTCTTTTTCCGGCAGGGCTTGGATCGCCTGAATTTTGCCGTCGAGATCGTCAAGTGAATGCAGAATAACGGCCTCCACGGTTTGCGGCAACTTCGGCGAGCCGAATTCATAGGCGCCATGGTGGCTCACGAGCATGTGCTTGACGAGCATCGCCAGCTCTTTGGGAAATTCGGGAATCGTTTCAATCTTCGCATTGACGAGTTCCACTTCCATCACGAGATGGCCGAGCAGCTGGCCTTCGTCGGTATAATCCACCGCGCGCTCGTAGGTGAACTCGTAGATTTTTCCAATGTCGTGCAGGAATCCGCCCATCAGCAGCAGATCGACGTCGACGCCGCGGTAGTTCTCCACCACTTTTAGAATGAGATTGAGTAACGACAGCGTATGCTCCAGCAGCCCGCTCAAGTAAGGATGATGAATTGTCTTTGCGCCGGGCGCGCGTCTCAGCAGTTCCATCAGTTGCCGGTCGGCGAAAAAGGCTTCGGCGAGCGCGAGCAGATAGGGATTCTTCATGCCGCGGAGAATCAATTGAAGCTCCTGGAGCATAGCGTCGGGATCAAAAGCGCTTTTGGGCAAAAAATCCTCGGCGGAGACTTTGGTTTCGTCCACGCGCATAACGTCTTGCACGCGGATCTGCATTTTGCCCTGATACAACGTCGCCTGCCCGCGCACGCGCACGAAGTCGTTCTTGTCGAACCCGCGCGCCAAGTCGTCCGCCCGATCCCATACCCGCCCTTCAATCTCGCCGCTGCGGTCAAGCAATTTGACGACGAGATAACCATTGCCTGCCTTGGTCACTCCGTGGTTCTTCGCTGAGACGAGAAAAAGCGAATCCACCAACTGGTTGTCGTGAATATCGGCGGCGTAAAGATTTTTCATGGCAGACTCCCGCTGTAGCTCATCGCCTGTTGTTAAGTTTTTCGCGGTCCGAAGAGCGCCGTGCCGATGCGCACGATGGTCGCGCCCTCCTCCACCGCCACCGTGTAATCATGGGTCATGCCCATCGATAGCTCTTTCAAATCGATATTTGGAATGCGCCCTTCGCGCAAGCGCGCTCGAAGCTCCCACAATCTGCGAAAATACGGACGAACATCTTCCGGGTTTTGACGAAAGGGCGGCACGGCCATCAACCCCTCGATGCTGAGGCTGGAAAGCTCGCCCGCCGCGCGCAAGAGATCTTCCGCCTTGTCCTCGGCGATACCTGATTTCGACTCCTCGCCTCCCAGGTTAACCTCGATGAGAGCGCGGACCCGCTTGTTGCGCTTGGCTCCTTCCTTGGCCAGCTCGCGCGCCAGCGCTATGTTGTCCAGGGATTGAATCACATCGAAGACTTCCACAGCCGCTTTGGCCTTGTTGCGTTGGAGGTGGCCGATCATATGCCATTCGGCCCGTTCGGATATTTCTTCTTTCTTGGCCTGGGCCTCCTGGACGTAGTTCTCGCCGATGAGTTTCACGCCCGCAATGATCGCCGCCCGCATCCGCTCGACGCTCTGCGACTTCGCCGCTCCTAAAAGTTTTACTTCATCTCGATCGCGTCCGGCCCTCGCCGCCGCCTCGTCGATGCGCTGCAGAATCGTTCGATAATTCGAAGCGACGTCCACCATAGGAGTTGTTTGCTTATCATATTCATTTTCAGATTACACATCGATGGGCCGCCATTTGACGCGGCACGGCCAACCCCTGTATTAAAATAGAACGAGCCGCGTAATCATGCCCTTTGAATATCTCCCCATCATGGCAGCTAATGGCGCGCCCAAGCCGCCGCGCCGACTGGTGGCGCCTTCGAAGCCGGCCTGGAGCCCGGTGAAAAAACCGCTGCATGAATCGCGCGTCGCTTTGCTCAGCAGTGCTGCCCTGCGACTGACCAACCAAGAACCTTTCATTCCGCGGGAAGACTTGAGTTATCGCCGGGTTCCCTCCGACCCCAGCGCCGGCGAGATTGTTATTGATCATCACTCGGGCATCGGCACAGTGCCGAAGCTAGATCCGGAAATCGTTTTTCCACGCACCGCCTTGGCGGCGTTGGTGAATAAAGGCGTCGTCGGCAGACTGGCGCCCTTTCACATCTCGGTCATGGGCGGGGTCAGGCGCCAAAAGGAGGTCGAAACCGAACTGGCGCCCGCCATCGCCCGTGAAATGACCAAGGTCGAAGTTGACCTGGCACTGCTGGTGCCGTATTGACCCTTCTGCCACGAGACCGTCGGTCTCATCGCGCATGTGATCGAAAATCAAGGCATTCCGACTTTGCTGGCGGGCACGGCGCTCGATATTATTCGCCAAGTCGTCCCGCCACGGGCGGTCTTTGTCGATCACCCCGTGGGCCGCACCTTCGGCCCGCCTCATGACCGCGGGCGCAATGAAGCGATTCTGGCGCGGGTGGTGGCGGAGTTGCCGAACTTCACCCAACCCGGCGAGATCCGCGACCCGGGGTTTATGTGGGCATCCGACGGCAGCCGCGCCTGGGAAGACGAACTGCGCGCGGAAATGATGCACCCCCGTTGACACCATCGTCGATTCATAGTTAATAGTGCGCTGAGTTATTATGAGACCAGCGTTACCTAAAGGGGGCCCCATGCAACGATTCTCCTCGTACTTAGTCTCAGCGTCGCTTCTGCTGTTAAGTTTCTTATGCGCGCCCGCGTTGGCGCAGGACTCTTTCTACCAAGGCAAAACCGTCAGGATAATCGTCGGCGCCTCCGCCGGCGGCGGCTACGATACTTATTCGCGGGCGATCGCCCGGCATATCGGCAAGCACATTGCGGGGAATCCTACTTTTGTCGTGGATAATATGCCGGGGGCGGGCATGCTCATTGCGGCCAATCATGTGTACAAAGTCGCTAAACCCGATGGGCTGACCATTGGTCACTTCATCGGTGGACTTTTCTTACAACAGTTTCTTGGCAAGCCTGGCGTCGAGTTCGACGCGGCGAAATTCGAGTACATCGGGGTTCCAACTCAGGACAACTATGTCCTCGGTATTTCCAAAAAAACGGGCATCACGAGCATGGAACAATGGATGGCTTCCAAAAAGGTCTTGAAATTCGGCGGAGTAGGTGTTGGTTCGGCCACGGATGATATCCCCAAGGTGCTCATGGCGACCATTGGTCTTCCTATTCAACTCGTCTCGGGCTTCAAGGGGACCGCCGATATCAGGCTGGCTTTTAATAGCGGTGAAATTCAAGGCGTCTGCAACGCTTGGGAATCGTTTAGAGCCACCTGGCCTAACGAAGTGAAAAGCGGTGATGTGACGCTGCTTTTACAAAACACTGCGAAGTCGCACCCGGAGCTTCCCAAAGTCCCGTTAGCCATTAACTACGCCAAAACCGACGAAGCTCGAAAGTTGATTCGGGCCCTGGTTCACAGCGTGGGACCCGCAGCCCGGCCTTATGTGTTTCCCCCGGCTACCCCGAAGGATCGCGTGATGATGGTGCGCAGGGCTTTTATGAGCGTCATGAAGGACCCTGAGTTTCTTGCCGATGCCAATAAGGCCAAGCTGGATATTAGCCCTCTGAATGGGAGCGAGCTTGAGCAAAACGTCAAAGAAATGTTCAATCTCGATCCGACTCTAGTCTCGAAGGCCAAGGAGATTATGAAGTAACGTCTCAAGACCTGGAGTACTGGAGTGTCGGAGTGCTGCACTCGTAACCCGATAGCACCGTACTTCAGCGCTCTAGCTCTCACCAGCTCGTTAAACGCCGCAATCCACCGGCGCCGCTGTGAGGGCCAGATGAGCAAAGCTGGTGCGACTCAAATAGCCCTCTTGGCGCTGAGACTGCGCCAGGCGATCTTTAGCGAACGCAAGATAATCGCCAGCTACGCAATCAGGAGCTTCTTATTTGCTCATTGGTTGGACGTGTGTAAAGCCGCGGCGCAACCTGGGCTGCCCGACGCTCACGGCGACTTGGTTCCATTCCAGCAAGATTGGGCGCGGCGCGCTTGCCAAGATAATAGCTTCGGCGAGTTGATCGTAGCTATTCGCCAGGTCTCTGAGCGCATTGATCTTCGCGATTTCGAGATTGGATTTCTCGGTTGCTGCGATCTCCGCTTCCGTTGCGTCGGTGAGATCGTGGCGCGCCACTATCTGCGCCGATGCCGGCGGCGCGATGTTCGACAGCACCGTCTTTCCGCTGCCATCTCGATATATGAGATAATCCGCCGCGCCCGCCGTTCCGGCAAGAAAAAGAGCAATCGCAGCTGTTAAAATTGTTTTCATAGTCTCCTCCTTGTTCTAGGGTGCGACAAACCGCACCGGGTTATCCGGTCCAGTTATTCAAGCGGTGTTTAACGGCGGCATGCGAGCTATTCCATGTCAGGAAATTGACCCCTCTCCCACCTTCTATCAGCCGAGGGCCCGTCCCGGCAAGTAGGCGCATCACCAGCGCATTCGGCGACGGTTTTCAAGGTCCGTTATGGGAGCGCTATAACACAGAAACTGGATTACTGGAGTGACGGAGTAGCGGAGTGATGCGTTTGAAACCCAATACTCCAATGCTCCAACACTCCATTTTCCCGCATCTCAGAAGCCGCAATCCGCCGGCGTCACGTCCAGCGTCGCGATGTGCGTTTTGTCCTTGTCAAAGTATGAGTAGCGCAGGGTCACGCCCTTTTTTAAGAACTCTTCGCTGGTTTCGGGACGGCTACAGGTTGCCTGGACAAGTTGGGGCTTGGCGGTGGCGGCGAATTTTTGATGGTCCACACGGTCCACGGCGACATCTACGAGACGATATTTGTAAATAAACATCGCTTGGGCGGCTTCAGTCGTCATGAGCTCGGTCTTCTCGTCCAACTGAGCAGGCAATGCCTGATTTAGTCGCGCCGCCTCATGGCTCAAATATTCGAATGAGCCAGGTACCGCAGCCGGTTTAAAATGCCTTGGTATCAACCTCCAGGCGAGATACACCGCGGCCACTCCGGCAAATATCCATAAAATCACTTGCAGAGTGTGAGTCTTCTTCATAACGGCGGCTCAGCGCGCAAAACGTTCAAGCCGTTTAAGCCGTTCAAATCGATTTGAACATTTTGAACGGATTGAACTCCTTTGGATCATTTCCCGGTCACACCCGCAGTTTTGGATCCAGAGCGTCGCGCAGCGAATCGCCGAAAAGATTAAAAGCGAAGACCGACAGGCTGATGGCGATGCCCGGATAAATGGCCATCCAGGGCGCGCGCTCGGCGAACTCCACTGCGGCGCCGCGCAGCATCAATCCCCAAGCCGCTTGGGGCTCGGAAACGCCAAGGCCGAGAAAAGACAGCGATGCTTCCAGAAGAATCGCTTGTCCAAGGAAGGCCGTTAACATGATTAAATAGGGCGCCATGACGTTGGGCAGCATATGACGGAGGATGATGCGCGTGGGTCCGAACCCCAACGCGCGCGCCGCTTCCACGAAGGGCATCTCGCGCAGCGCCAGCGCGCTGCTGCGCACCACCAATGCGCAGCGCGGCAACATCGGCACCGTAATCGCAAAAATGATGTTGGTCACTCCAGAACCAAGGACCGCGACGACCACCAACGCCAAAATAATCAATGGAAACGAAAGAAGAAGATCCATGCCGCGCTGCAACATAAGATCGACCCTGCCGCCGAAGTAGGCGCTGGCGACGCCGATGAGCGCACCCGACGTGGCGCCGAGAAATGAAGAAACAAAACCCACCCACAGTGCCGTACGCGAGCCGTAGATAATACGCGTTAGGACATCGCGGCCAAAGGAATCGGTGCCGAACCAATGGGTCGAGCTTGGGGCCTGGAGCATGGCAGCATAATCCGTCCCCAACGGATCGTAAGGGGCGATTAGGCCGGCGAGAAGAGCAGTCAATATCATAATCAAAATGATCAGCGCCCCTGCGGCTCCGAGGGGTCGCTGGCCCGCAAAGCGCAGCGAAGCCTCGATCCAGCGACGCAGGCGCGACGGCGTGGAAGTTGTATTGAATTGGAAATTAGCGTTTGCCATCCCGCGCTTGGTTTAATCAGTTTAAACCGTTCAAACCGTCATCCGAAAAACGGCTTGAACGATTGGAACGTTTTGAACCGCCTGAACGATTTTTTCTCATTGATACCGTATCCGGGGATCCATGACGGCGTTGATCAGATCGACGACGAAGTTCACGAAAATGAACACGAACGAGATGAGCAGCACCAGCGTCTGCACCATAATGTAGTCGCGCTGCGTAATCGATTCGACGAAAAGCATGCCGATGCCGTTCAGGTTGAAGACCTGTTCCGTAACCACCAGCCCGCCGACAAGAAACGCAAACTCGAGGCCGATCACGGTGATCACTGGCATTACGGCGTTTTTCAGCGCGTGGCGAACTAGGACCGTCTTCTCCCGCAGCCCTTTCGCGCGCGCCGTGCGGATATAATCCTCGCGCAGGACCTCCAACATCGCCGAACGGGTCATGCGCGTCGCCACCGCGGAATACCGATACCCCACGGCCAGCGCCGGCCAGATGAGTTGTGTCAAATTGGCTTGAGGATCTTCCCAAAAAGAGGTGAACGTCAATGGCGGCAGCCATTGAAAGATAATGAGAAAGCCGAGGATGATAAGAATCCCCAACCAAAAAGAGGGAACGGCAAGACCGGCAATGGAGAAAACCCGCACGAAGTAGTCAGCCCAGGTATCCTGCTTTAGGGCCGCTAGGATTCCAAGAGGTATCGAGAGGAAAATCGCCACGATCGTGGCCATCAGGGCCAATTGGAGACTCAACTCCAGACGAATGGCGATTTCATGAATGACCGGCCGACCTGTCCACATGGAGTTGCCAAACTCTAAGCGGACGATTCCCCACATCCAGGAAATGAACTGGTGCCAGAGGGGTTTATCCAGGCCGAGCTGGGCCCGCTCCAGATCCAAGACCTCCTTGGGTGCGAAAGCTCCGGTCCCTGCATACTTCATCTCCACGATGTCTCCCGGGGCTACCCGGAGCATCAGAAAGACCAAAACGGCGACGCCGAACAGGGTCGGAATCATCAACAGGAGCCGCTTAAAAATGTACTGCCGCATCTCGTCGTGGATCGCGTTCGCGTTCGTTAAGACCGGCGGGAAAACCCAGCACGTGCACGAGTCACGAGCAAGGTCTTGTCACTCCGCCAGCCAGATGTCTTCCAAATGCATAAAGTAGTGGCTGGGCACGATCTTGAAGCCCTTGACCTTGGCCCAATGGGGATTAATCTTCTGCCACCAGAGGACGTGAAACTGATAGGCCTGCTCATCCAGCGCCCGCTTCTCAAACTGCCGCAGAAGCTTAAGCCGCTCCTTCAAATTGGCCGCACGGCCCTGCTTTTCATAGAGGTCGTCCAGGATCGGGTCCTTGTATCGGCCATAGTTGAGCGAGCTTTTATCGCTGCTCAGAAACTTTAAAAGCTGGTAATCGGGCTCATCCATAAAATCGCAGTTGAAATCGATACCGGCATCGTAATTTCCCTGCCGGAAATCGTTGAAGTAGGGACCCCCCTCCTGTTGGATGTGGCTGACGTTGAGCCCAATTTGACGCCACTGATCGATGAGAAAGACTCCTGTAGCCTCATAGGGCTCTTTGATATTTCGGTTTTTGAGGACGAAGGAAAACCCGTCGGGAACCCCCGCTTCTTTTAGCAGCCTTCTAGCTTCTTTACGGGATGCCTCGATGTCTTTGCCAAACCCGGCGAGCTTAACCAACTCCGCCTCAGGGGTTGCGAACTGCGACTCCGGCCGGAACAGACCTCCGACATATTTCATAAGCGATATCTTAGAAAGGGCCTTAGAGCCCTCCCACCGATCGATGGCAAGGGTGAGCGCTCGTCTGACCCGCGGATCATCAAAGGGCTTTTTCTCGTTGTTAATGACCACCGTCAGATTGCAGATCCAGGTGCTCTCCTGAACTACGATCTTATTACCCAAAGCCTTCACGAGGTCGTCTCGGGCCGCCGGACTAAATCCACGGAACTCGATCAGCGCCTGTCCGCTCCTGATAGCGGCCACCCGGGGAGCGGTGTCCCGAATAAAGACCGCTCTGTAGCCATCCAAGTAAGGCCGACCCTTCCTAAAATAGTTAGGGTTCTTCTTCCCCACCCAATGGGAGCCTGGCACATGCTCGACAAAAACGAATGGGCCGGACCCCATGATGTTTTTCTCATACCAGCGGGGGTCCTTATCTAGGATCTCGGCCTTGTAAATGAAGTTCCAGGGAGAGGCGAGATTGGCCAGAAAGGAGGACGAGGGACGCTTGAGGTAAAAGACGACCGTGTAAATGTCCGGCGTTTCGATCTTATCGACCATAGCATAATAGGCCTGACGGGCGCTCGCCACTCCCTTCGGTGGAAAGATGATCTTTTCGTAGGTCGCCTTGACATCTCTCGACGTGAGCTGGCTCCCATCGTGGAATTTGATTCCCTTGCGTATCTTAAAGGTGTAAGTGAGCCCATCTTTAGACACACTCCAACTCTCCGCCACATCTCCGACGATCTTTGGGTAGTTGAAAAGATCGAAACGTAAAAGCGTGCTGTAGTGAGGAGACACAGGATGAAGCATGGCGAATGTGGTTTCGCGATGCCCATCGAATGAAGGAGGAGTACCCCCTACAGCGAAAACCAGCTCGCCACCGGCGCGGGGCTTGTCGGGTTGCGCCGCGATAAGCGGTAGACCAAAGAGGAGCAGCAGGATGCTGCTAACTCCAGTAACCGATGCCTTGATACTTTTCTTTGTTAAGTGTTTCATACGACCCCCCGTCAATTTCGAAATATCGTAGTTGGAGTTTGGCGCCCGCTTTTAGAGTACTACAGCTATGTCAAATGTCATCCCAGTGTCAAATGGATTTCGCGCTGAGTTCGCCGCTCATCACCCACCCTGGACTTATCTGCGGAACTCCACATCGGTAAGGGAAACCAAATACCAAGTTGTTCCACCGACGGTTTTTCAGTAGAATCTTGTCATTGGAAAATTGATAACATCGACAATCTTTCGTTCGTGCTGAGGCTCCACTCGAAGCATGAACACCGACCGGTTTAGCCAGGTTAGCGCCGCAGGATCATGACTCCGAGCACGGTGACCAGATAGCCGAGAAACAGCCAAAACTGGATGTCCTCGTCAAGGCTGTGCGAGATCTTCACGCCGAGTGGCGAGCCGATGAGCGCCCCGATCGAGAGTCCGGCGAAGGCGGGGAGATAGAGATATCCGATGGCGGCCGAGGGAAGGCCGGCTTCGTTCAACCCACCAGCCACGTACCCGGCCCCCGCGCCAACGCCGATAGCCGCTGAAAGACCGGCAGCGATGGCCGATGCAAGTTGGATCCGGTACCGCGCGGCGCGGAGGTACGGCACGATGATGATGGCTGCTCCGGCCCCGAGCAGAGCACCGCACACACCCGTGGCGAGTCCGTAGATCCACAGGGACGCGCCAGGCAGTACGGTGGCGGGCGTCTCGATCATCTCGGAGTCAGCGGAACTCACCGGGGCTCCGTATCGACGATGCAACGCTCGCGTGATGGTATAGCTCACGAACCCAATGAAGAATATGCGAAGGGCCACGCCAGGCAGGAGATCAGCAAAGATCGCGGCCAGAACCGCTCCGATAACGACCCGGGGCGCGAGGCGCCAGAACAGCGCCCAGTCCAGATCGCCACGACGATGACGGAGCACCGTGGTGTAGAGCGCCGTAAGGACCATGACGACGAGCGAAGTCCCGATCGCGAGGTGCATGACATATTTGTCCACCACACCCTCAAGAGGCAGCGCGAACGCCAGCGCCGGCACGATCGTTAAACCGCCGCCCAGTCCGAACAATCCGGACACCAGGCCAGCAGCAACGCCAGCGACCAGATAGATCAAAGAGAGCTCCATCGTCACAATCGTCGGGCCAGTCTACCGCAAGATCCAGCGCGCTCAAAGATTTCTTCCGACACCGGACACTAGCGTTTCGCGGCGGCGTTTCCCAGCGCCAGGAGATACCAGATCGTGCTGCCGACGGCGTCGGTTGCGAGAATCTTTTCCCGCGGTATCGATGCGTTCCTTTGCAGATCCCGTTCTTTGATCAGCAGATAATCATCTTTGCCTGCCGCTAATAATTTTCCCACCTCAACGGGCGATTGTAGCACCGGTATAGCTTCGCGCTCCGTGTAGTAATTGAAGTCGTTCATCGTGTCAGCGTAGACGTAGAGAGTCGCCGTCGCCGGCACGATTCTATTGACTTCCAGTGAAAAAAAACGCCGCGATTTGAACGGCTCGATGTAGGGGAATATCCAGATCACCGCACACAGTAGCGTAGAAGTCATCATCAGCGTCGTGGCCGCGACTACTTTTAGCGGCTTGTTTTGCCGGACATAAAGAACCGCAGAGCCGCCTGCGCCGGCCAATACCCCGGCGACCGGCAGACCTATCCAGAAAGCTTCCCTGCGCAGGACCCACGTGGCCAGCGGCATCAGCAAACCCGCCAACGCGATCAGCGCGAAAAAAAAGAGCGATATCGAACGATAGAGCGTATCCTGCGGTATGCGCCCCGCGTCAAGATCATCGATGTAATGGGCGATGAATACGGCGACGGTGGGCAAAAGCGGCATCAGGTAAAGGTCTCGTTTGGTATCGGAAGCGCTGAAGAAGAGAAAGACAACCAGGAACCATAGGGCAAAAAAAAGCTTAACTGGGTCAGTTAGCAGACCGCGACACCGGCGGTAGGCGAAAAGCGCCGGAATGGCGAAGACCGTCCAGGGCAACAGGTCCACCGGCAAGGTCGTAAAGTAATAAAATAGCGGCTGGCGGTGTCCGGCGCCGGCGGTGTAACGTTGGATATGGTGCACGTATATGAAGTCCGCCAGCCACCTGCCCTCAGTGGCGCCGTTCACGAGTAAAAGCCATGGACCGACTACAATTAGAAAAATCGGAATTCCTAGATGCAGCTTGGCGGCGGCGATCATGCGCCAGTCGCGCCGCGCGATCATAAAACTAACCAGCAACAGCGCCGGCAGCACGACGCCGATCAAACCCTTGGCGAGGGTCGCCAGTCCCATGAATACGTAGGCGAGGAGGATTTCGTGGGAACTTCCCTTTCGCAACAAAGCGCGCGCG
>DASWHT010000487.1:0-5293 GCA_036398075.1 Binatia bacterium
GATGATGGCTTGCTGTTGCGGGCTCGGGTCGCCACCTAACGCGGTGACCAGCTCTTGTTCCTTCTCGCGCAATGCCTTTGATACGATCTGGCAAAATTCCTTGATTCCCTTTTCTCTGTTTTTTCCGTGTGATAAGTGTTCATGTGATCTAAGAGAATGCCCCCGGTTGGATTCCTAATCCTGGGGCCGCGTGTTCGAGTAACGCCGGGGGCAATTTAAAAGCATAGATTGCAAGCTCTGTTTGGGAGGGAAGTTATAATGCCGTTATCGGGTCAAGCGTTTGTGAAAGAACTACAAGGGATGGTGCAGAAAAAACACTCGAAAAATCATCCAATTATTGGCATGATCGAAAACGGCGAGCTGACGCGCGAACAACTCAAAGGATTCATCGGGCAGTTTTACTTATTTTTTCCCAAGCCGTTTCCCAAACCCATCGCCGCCATGCTCAGCCGCTGCCCGGATGATCCCGAGTTGGAAAAGATGTGGATCGAAAACGTCGTCGAAGAGGGAACCGGCGAGATCACCGGCACCGATAGCCACAAAGGGCTTTTCATTCGATTCGCCAAGGCTTGCGGATTTTCCAAAGAAGAGCTGGACAAAATCGAGCCCACGCCGGAAGCCCAGGCGTTTCTCGACTGGCGAGAATTGCTCATGTACCAGCGTACCTGGCTGGAACTATTTGCCTGCCAGGGATTTTGCCTCGAAGGGACGGCGAACCCGCGCATGACCCGCATCGTCAACGGTCTGACCAAGCACTACGGCTTCGACCGGGAATCGGAAGATATCCGCTACTGGACGCTACACATGGGCGTTGACGAAGAACATATGAAAGTGGGACCGCTGACCGTGGAACGTTACGCCACGACGGACTTTCAACAAGATCAAGTGCGTGCCGCCGTGCAGAAGACGCTGGACCAGTTTTGGCTCGCCTTCGACGGCATCAAGCGCGCGTTCGTCGACAACGATCCGCTTTACGCTCGCTGGCGCAAAGGAAATTAAGGAGGTTGATTCCATGGAACTGATCGATCTCTCGCGTGTGATTTATGACGGCATGCCGAAGATTCCCATTTTGCCCGACGTGCATGTGAAAAAGTTTTTCGACTTGGCCAAAGGACATCCTCTCAACGTCACCGAACTATCGCTGCCTTGTCACGCCGGCACCCACGTGGACGCGCCTATTCATATCGTCCCTAACGGCAAGTCGATTGAAGAGTTGCCGCTGGACGCCTTCGTCGGCAATGGCGCGACGATCTCCGTGCAGAAGAGCGGCGGCGAGGAAATCACCGCAGCCGACTTGGAAAACTCCGGCGTGCCCGTTAATAGGGGTGATATTTTGATGTTGCACACGGGTTGGGACGCGAAATTCGAAAGTGCGGATTATAACCTGCATCCCTATTTTTCCGTGGACGCCGCGGAGTGGATGGTCAAAAAGGGGATCAAGATGGTCTGCATCGACTGTATCACGGTGGATTTGCCGACGCCGCTTCGTCCCAAAGGCTTTGCATTTCCGGTTCACAAGACGCTCCTCGGCAACGAAGTGTTAATCGCCGAGAACGTGGCGAACATCGGCAGCATCGTTGGCAAGAAGACCCGGATCATGGCGTTGCCGCTACGCGTTAAGGGCAGTGATGCGGGACACGCGAGAATCGTCGCGGAGGTTTTGAACTAAACGCCATGGCAGCCACGAAACCGATAAAAGGAATCATCGGGGCCTGTTTGACGCCGTTCGACGATAACGACCGGGTAGACTACAAGGCGTTGGAAAAGGAAATCGAGTTTCTCGTTCCGGATTGCGACGCCGTCACCATTGCCGCCGTCGAAGCCGCCGAGTACACGATGCTGTCGCGCGACGAGCGCAAAGAAGTCTTGCGCGTCGCCACGGACATGGTAAACCACCGCGTCCCCGTCATCCTCGGTTGTTCGAGCCCGTCGCCAAAAGAGGTCATCGAATTGGCCGAGTACGCCGCGAAAGTCGGCGGTGATTTTGTCCAGGTCCTCATGCCGCTTCGTCCCTGGGGCGGCCAGCCGACCATCGCAGAATTAATGGAGTTCTATACTCAGGTGGCGACCGCGAGTCCGCTGCCGGTGACCTGCTATCACAATCCAGGTCCAGGAGCCGATCCACCACAAGACGCCTTCGTCAAAATCAGCGAAATCGACAATATCCGTTATTTCAAGGAAAGCTCGCGGGATATTACGAAAATATCTAGACTCATTGAGCAAATTGATCTCGCTGGCCGCGGACATTACTTCACCACCATGCAGCCGCTGTTGATCACTTTGATGCTCGGGGGATCGGGTGCCACCATGCCGCCGCCGGGCACGAGGATCGGCGCGCAAGTGGTCAGGGCGTTCAGAGCCGGCGACCTGGATCGAGCGCGTTTCTGGGCGCGTTGTTTCGCGCTCTTCCCTGGCAAGTGGGCCGCTTACGGCCTGCCGCCGGTGATGAAATCGGCAATGAAGCACTTCGGCGTCGATATCGGCAATCCGGCGCGCCCCTACGCGCCGGTGAGCCCGCGCGACCACGCTCAAATCGGCCAGTTTCTTCAACAGGTCGGTTTGATTGGGGAAGCCGGGCCGACACCGCAATCATTGCTCGACGCCGGCGAAAAACTGCGCCAGGAAGACACTTTTCTGAGATAGCTAACGGGTATTTCTGAGCGCGGTGATGGGCCGGAAACCAACGCGCAGGCGAAGTCTTATATGGAATATATAAAGCATCTTTCAGATGAATTTCTCATCTGGTTTCTTAAATTTACTTCCGGCTTCGCCCGGGAGCTGACGGGGGCGGGCCGGCACGAACAGACCTTGTGGCGCGAGCAACGACTGCGCGATCTCAAAGGGTTATCGATCATGTCAATACAGCGCTACTCAAAAAAAGCGGACCCGATTTAAACAGAACACCTGGCAATGTTCAGACTCAACGGGCGAAAACAGATCGTCATTCTTGGCGGTGGCAGCGGTGGGGTGGTCGCCGCGACCCATCTGGGGCGGAGCCTAGGTGACCGCCATGACGTCATCCTGATCGATAAGCGGCCGGATCACCTGTTCATGCCGGCTTTTCTTTTCGTCATGGTCGGCGAGCGCCAGTCCCATGACGTGACTAGAAGCTTGAAACTCTTGGAGCGACGGAACGTTAAATTCATTCAGTCCGAGGTTTTAGGAATTGATCCTTCCAGGCAAGAAATCCATGTTCAAAATGAATCAATTAACTATGATTATCTAATCGTTTCTCTCGGTTTGCAGACCAGACCGGACCTCGTGTCTGGCTTCGCTGAGGCGTCCGTGCATCCTTGGGAGCTGGATGGCGCCTTAAAATTGCGCGACAAACTGACGGCTTTTAGAAGCGGCCGTGTAGTGGTCGGCGTTCCGCTCGGCCCGTATCGTTGTCCACCCGCGCCCTATGAAGCACAGTGGATGCTGGACGATTATTTCAGGCGCAAAGGGATTCGCGAACGCGTGCAGATAGATTACTTCACCCGCGACCCTGAGCCCGCCGGAGAGCTCCGCACGCCCGCGGTCTGGATGGACGCGGAGAGCCGGCGGCGCAACATTAAGCAGCACTATGAGTTCGTCGTGCGATCCATTGATTCCGAAGCCAAAACGGTGTCAGGGCTTTACGGTTATAAGATTCCGTATGATCTGCTCGTTATGGTGCCGCCGCACCGGCCCGCTCAGGTGCTTTCGGATTGCGGTCTCGCCGACACTGAGAACGGCATCCGCGTTGACTATGAAACGCTGAAAACCAAGTGGGATAATGTTTACGCCATCGGCGACTGCGCCGATTTGCCGGCGTCCAAATCCGGTGGGGTGGCGCACCAGGAGGCCGACGTCGTCGCGCACAATCTCACGGCTGAAATCACTGGAAAGGGCCGGCCCGTGGATCTCTGGCTCCACACCATATGACTGCTCGCGTTCGGCGCGGGCCGCGCCGCCGCAAATCGCACGACCTATCCAAGTGGCTGGCCGCCGTTTGGCGTTACTGAAGCACGGACTTGGGGGCCCTCGCGTCTGATTTACTGGGCTAAGATGGGGTTTGAGAAGTGGTGGCTCTGGCGCTATTTCTAGCAGGCTATTGAAAAAGGCTCACCTGCGTCGTTGCGCTCGATGGCCTCGCTCCGCCGTACATTAGTACGCCTGCGCTCGTCGATTCTTCGCGCGCCTTGCATCTGAACCTTTTTGAACAGCCTGCAGAACCAAGTGACACTGAGACGGAGGATAGGGAAGTGGAAGATTGGTTAGAGCAAATGTGGCAGTTCCATAATAGTTGACATAATATATCTTATCAGACGTTGAGCTGAACCCTATTTTACGCTGGGTTGAGCGGCGGCTTTTGCCTCGAGATCCGCAAGCTTCACGGTCACGGCGGATTCAGGCTCCTCCTTTAAATAGTCACGATAACTAGCGATGGCTGACTGGATGTCGCCCATCTGTTCAGCGCAGCGCGCCTTCCCGAGTCGCGCCTCCTGTTGAAAGGCACTTTTGATCTTCTCCGCTTCGCCATAGCGCGCAGTTGCTTGCTTGCATAAGTTTTGTTGTTCTTCGACGGCGGCAACCGTTATCAGAGCGATCTGGCGAAAAAGCGTATCCGGGCCGGTTGCCGCTAAGAAACGCTGCGCCGGCGCGGCCGCTTTGGCGGTTTCACCGAGACTGAGATAGCTATTCGCTTCATAGAGATACCCCAACGCCGCGTAACGCGACCAGCGGTAGCCCTGGACCTTTTGAAACTCCGCGATGGCTTCCCGGTATTTTTGCGCCTGATAAAGGGATAACGCGCCCCCGTACTCCTTGCTCGCGGTGGCGTTGTGGCGCGCCTTGAAAAGCTGCCACCCAGCGGCAACCAAGAGCAGGACTCCCAGAGCGGCCAGTCCGGCAAATACCTTCACGCGGTGTTGGGTGAAGAGGTCGAGAGCTTTTTCAGTCGTTACTTGGAACCAGTCGGGCTGGCGTAGCTCTTTGCGGGTGATTCTCTTACTCGACCTGGCCATTGCGATAGAGCGGCTAACCGATAAATAGCGCGGCGGGCAAGTTCATGTCTTGTATTTGAAGTCCTGCGGCGTCATTTTTTCGAGGATTTCTCCCCATTTTTCCTGGGAAACGTTGGAGATATTCTCCACCGGTGCTTCCCTGTTTTCTTCGTTCTGTTGCAGTACGCTCGATGCTTCCAAAACCGCTTTCGCTACATAGATCGGACTCTTGGTTCGAAGCGCCAGAGCGATGGCGTCGCTGGGACGAGAATCGATGTTCAACTGCCGGCCCGCTATGTTGAGCCGCACCGAAGCGTAATAAGTGT
>DASWHT010000488.1:0-4805 GCA_036398075.1 Binatia bacterium
TGAGCCTCGTTATGATTGCGGCTCTGCATCCAGATCTCCATGATGATATCTTCGAACTCTTGTTCTTCTCCCAAATAGCCGAGCAGCGGTTCAATCTCCCCGATAACCATCTCGAACATGTTGATCTTGTTCTCCAGGATATCGAGGATATGATCTTCCATCGTTTCGCGCACCGATAGATTGAAAATAAAGACGTCTCGGCTCTGGCCGATGCGATGCAGCCTGCCGATGCGCTGTTCGATGCGCATCGGGTTCCACGGGAGATCGAAATTAATCAAGGTATTGCAGAACTGCAAATTTCTGCCCTCGCCGCCCGACTCGGTGGAAAGCAGTATCGGCAGATCTTCGCGGAAGCGCTGAATCGCCCGGTCTTTTTCCCTGGCCGACAGATCGCCGCTGAATAACGCAAAGGGAAGGCCGCGGCGCTCCAGCAACGAAGCAACTGAATCCAAGGTCTTTAAATACTGGGTAAAGACGACCTTTTTTTCCTGAGGATTTTTGCCGAGGATCTCAAGCAGGGCTTTTTCCCGGGCGCTCTCCCCAACCCGTCCCGCGAGATCAAGCAGAAGGTCGATGTTCTCCGATCGCTCCGAGCGCAAACGCAAAAGCGTGGCGCGCAAAGCGGCGGGGCTGCTCCCTGCCTGCCTTAGTAAAAGCTGCAACAAGGGACCGGGAAGAGACTCCGAGCGCCTCTGCGCGTAATCGGTGATCCCGCGATAAAGTTCCCGTTCGACCGCGGCCGGCTCCAATCGCACCGTCGAGGCAAATCGCCTGGGTAACTTCAAGTCAATGGCGCTCCTGGTATTGCGGATCATGACGTCGCGCAGGAGCTCGCGAAGTTGCTCTTTGTTCGCGGGCTTTCGGGAGTCGCCCCGTTGCACGTAAGCTTGCTTGAACAGACGCTCGGTCTTGAACTGCCCGGGCTTCAGCAGCGTGATCAGATTGAACAGCTCGATCAGATGGTTCTGCACGGGCGTTGCGGTCAAGAGGAAAATAAAGCGTTTTTGAATTTCATTGACGAGCTTCCAGTTAAGGGTGTTGCGGTTCTTGAGATGATGGGCCTCATCGACCACTACAAGATCGTAAAAGTTGCCCGCCACTCGCGAAAAATTCTTGCTGCTTTTCGCCGTGTGGATGGAAGCGATGATAAACGGACCGCGCCAGAAACAGTCCGGATCGGCGCTGAAAAGCGGATCGTCGGTGGTGGCGAACACGATGTCGAATTTCTGCGCCATCTCCTCTTGCCATTGGGAAACCAGAGGCGCAGGGGTGAGAATGAGAATATTTTTGACCATTCCCCGCAGGAGGTATTCTTTCATCAACATGCCCGCCTCGATGGTCTTCCCCAGCCCGACTTCGTCACAGAGCAAAACCCGCCCGTGAAAGTACTTCAGCACCTTTTTGGCGGTTTCGACCTGGTACCAATAGCGCTCCACTCCTCGGATCGCGTTGACACAGAGTAGATCGTCGAAGCCCCGCTGGACATCGAGGTGCGCATACTGGACGCGCAACCGACAGTCCTTCAACGCCCCTTGGGTTTTTAGCATGGCGTTCATGGCCCCGAAGTCCGGCGGCCCAAAGCGCAGGGGCGCCCTATAGGACGCCAACAACGGGATGACCGGCGGCGCCGTGGCTGCGCGGGCTTCGCTCTGGTCGGGCGGAGGCTGTCTTTTTTCCTCGGTCGTAGCGCTCGGTTTTACGGCGTCCCGGGCCGCGACGACACCGTCCTGCTTGACTTCCTTGACTTGCTTAACTGCAACAACTGCGGGTTGATCCTTGCCATGAGATGAAACGCGCTCTACCCAGCGATTGTGTTCCTGAAGGCGGATAAAATTCCGCGCGCGATCGAGCGCCTCTCTTATCTCGCGCGGAGTGTCCGCCAGCAAGCCTTGGCGTTTTTGCATCCTCGTGGCGAGAACAAGATTCTCCTTGGCCTTTGGCAAGTTCCCACTTGCTGCCTCAATCTCGCTCAGGAGGGCATAATCTCGCCAGTAGGAAAATAGCTTGACCCGGCGGATCACCCAAGGCCGGGCAAGGTTCGGGTCTCGTATTTGGCCCAAAGCCAATTCGACGATTTCGCTCAAGAGATCGGGATCGTCTGGAAATTGTTTGACGAGGCTCTCCAGACAACGGTAGGCTTTGTCAAGTTCATTGCGTCTGCGGAATTTTTGATAGGTTCGGTAAGTCTCATCGGGATATTTTTCAAAAGGGTTCACAATAAACATTTTTTATCGTGAGGTTCGCCGGTTTGTCAAATTTTTTTGAAAATTATTGCCTATACGCCGCGCCTCTGATAATTTTTCCGAGGTCAGATAACGTTCAAACCTTTCCGTTTCGCGGATTTTCCCACCGCGATCAAAAACATTACGCTCTTGCCGGCGGCGTGGGGCGAGAAAAACTCCGTGACGTCGTCGTCGAAGAAAGTGAGCCCGGAGGCGCCGAGGCGCTGGGCGTAGGCGGCGAGATAAATTTTTCCGCCCATGATGGCGGCTTCGAGCTGGGCTGCGCGGTAGCCGCGATTGCCGAAGCGCTCTAAAACGCAATTCAAATCCGCTAGTAAGTAAATATTCACGCTGCAATCCGCCGGGATCTCTTGACCCAAGCCGAGATCGCCGGCGTCGCGGCGAAAGTCGCCTACCTTTAAGAGCTCGAGCGCCTGTTGCTCGCGGCGAAAGACGTAAGCGCCCGTGGGCAAACCTTCGACCGCATGAACGATCAGGTAAAGATCGTTGAGAGATTTTTCCGGGTGAGCGAGACAATCCATGGGTATGCCGCGGGTCGCCCGATCGAGCATGGTGGAAAGCTCGGCGAAGGTAATCGGTTCACGGGCAAATTCGCGCGTCGACCCGCGCCGGGTTATCACGTCCTCGATTGAATCATTAGGTATTTCCCCGTCGCTACGTAATTGGAGGGGAAACAGCCGATTTTCCGTCCTCCCTTCATCCAGCCTTTCGCCTTTTGCCTTTTCAGGCCGACGCCACGCCGCGACCTCCGCGCCGCTTTCCAACGATGAAGCTTCGTGCATTGCTCTCATCTCCGGATAGTCGACCTCCGTCTTCGAAAGTGGCAGGGTTTCAAGCGCCAGCGGCTGGACCGGTGGAGACAAGATACCGGAAGTTGAAGCGTTGCCGAGCGCTACGATAGACAGCGGCGCCTCACGCGGCGCGTCTAAATCTAAAAGTGAACTAACCGCCGTATCGACAAAACCGATGGCTACGCTTGTCGGGATGTTACGCGCCGCGGCGGCCGCCAGAAGATTGGCAAGAATGGTGCCGTTATCCCAGTAGCAATGACGATAGGCGCGCCCTTGATATTTCCAGGCGTTGCGCCAAAACGTCGAGGCGCTGACGATCATACATGGCGCATTTGCGATCGATGGTTCGTCGCCGGCGGCGCTAATGAGAACCGAGCGATAATCGCCAGGGCGCAATTTGCGCAGAGCGAAATCTTGCGGGCTGAATTGATAGACTCCAGCATCGAAATTCTCCAGATCGCCGCAGACAACATACAGATCGATGTGATAGAGCGCGCCCGTGCAAGCCGCGGCGCGGAAAAGGATCTCTCCGCCCGAATAGGGCCGCCGTCGGGTAATGCCCGCAGAGAGAAAAAGAACTTCCGCCAGGGTTTGGCTTGTGACAGTTCTTAGCTGATCCGCCTGCTCCCGCGGAATCGAAATTGCCTTCAGCGCCGGCATTCCCGAAGAAGATAGATGCTGGTGCAGCGGAATGGGCTGCAGTGTGGGATAGATCTTGAACGGCAGCGGCTGGTTTTCCCAGTCGAGATAATGCCGGCTGGCGCGGACGCTTGGGTAGGAATGCTTGGTCCGGTTATGATAATCCCAAGCGGCTTTGATTTCGCGGTTCTTCATGGCCATTTCACCTTCCTGGTATCCTAGCGCGGCACAGGCAACCACAGCAGCAAACGTTGTTTCACCACAGGCGCAGAGTTCACAGAGGTTGGAGTATTCTTGAAATAAAACTCTTCGCTCGGCGTACTCCGCGCGCCTCCGCGGTGAGTTAGTCACCGGCCCGTCGTTTCAAAAGTTCTCCGCGACGCGCTATAATTCCACCCTACTAGAATGACAGGCCTAGTTGAACCTCGATGAAAAAACTTCTCGTTCTCCAGCATGTCGCGCATGAGCTTCTCGGGACACTAAATCCATTGCTCAAGCGCGCCGGCTTCCGCATCCGGTACGTTAACTTCGCCCGCCACCCCGATGCCCAACCCAGCCTCGACGGTTATGCCGGACTGATCGTGTTGGGCGGTCCGATGAGCGTCAACGACTCCAATCGGTTGCCTCATCTCGTGACCGAACTGAAATTGATCGAAGAGGCAATGCGTCGGGCAGTTCCGGTGCTCGGAGTATGTCTCGGAGCGCAATTGATCGCGAAAACGCTGGGCGCCGATGTTTACCCAAACTCCGAAAAAGAGATCGGCTGGTACGACGTGTCGCCGACCGATGAGGCGGTCAGCGATCCTTTATTGATGGAATTGCAGAAAACCGAGAAGATCTTTCAATGGCACGGCGAAACCTTCGATATTCCCAAGAGCACCCGCCATCTCGCTTTCTCCTCGCTCTGCGTCAATCAGGCTTTTCGTTACGGCGCCAAAGTCTACGGCTTTCAGTTTCACCTGGAAGTCGATGAACCGATGATTCATCGCTGGCTTAGAGTCGCGGAAAATCGAAAGGAAATCTCCAGCCTGCGCGGCGCCAACTACCTCGAACGCATTTACAATGAAACCCCCGAGTATATGGCGCGGCTCACAGAATTGAGCGAGCGTGTCTTCGGCGAGTTCATCAACCT
>DASWHT010000489.1:0-4831 GCA_036398075.1 Binatia bacterium
TACGCGGGTTCGAAGCCGTGGTGTTTGCGATGCCATGCAAGATGGTTTTTGTCTGGCCAGTAAATAGGATCCGCAGGAAGGAGAATACGAGTATTTCCCTTGGGCGACAAAAGTAACTCATCGGCGCCGGATTCATCGAAGCGTTTTCGATCGATGAGCACACGGTAGTCGTCGTCCAAGGACCAGAGGCCCTCGTCAAACCTCCAGTGGGCGTTCTTACAAAGCGCTAATCCGTTGCGAGGATGATTGTTTCGGCTATCAGCGAATTGATGGATATGTGCAGCTTCTACAATGCTCCCACTGTCAACGGTCACGAGGCGGTAGCGAGTAAGCGCACAGGTGTAGTGATACGCAGGAACCACAGTAAGCCGAAATCGGGCTTCGCGCCCGCGTTCACGTGCTGCTTCATAAAGTCGCGCGTCCTCTCTAACGATTGCATCTGGTGGCAAAGGCAAGCCCACAAGTTGATACAACGCGGCGCGTTCGGCGTAATCTGGGAAATACTTCGCGATTAAGATGCGGCGCATTTGCGTCCGAAAATCTTGGTCATTCAAGCAAGCCAAAAACGTTTCGTCGAGTTCCGCTGCCACAGCGCGGCGCCTTTCAAGGGTTGGTTGTCCGTCCGCGTCTAAGGGCGTCCAGCAACCATCGTTACGCATGTGGTAAAACGGGAGATGAATGTCAGGACGCTGTGTTCGCCGTTCGGCAACGACAGTCCAGTAGGCAAGAAAACGAAAAACAAGCTCGCCGGTTAGCGGAAGAAACGTTGAGCTGAGTTTCCCGCCCTCAGCGAGCTCTGCCAACACCAATAGCAATAGCGGTTTATGAGGCGCGATGGTTTCCTTGCGATCGACGCGGAGATTTGAAACAGCTTTCAACCATTTTTCGCACTGCACGGATTATAACTTTATTCGTCTATTGCTTAAGATTTGACGCCGTTTCGTATTCCAGGTCGTCTTTTAAAATGTTAAGCAGATCGTCAGGCAGGCCGAAAGCGCGGTGGCTTTCGCTGTACTCATCAACTTTGGCAAGCAAACGGCGCAGCGTATCGGCGCTGATGCCTTTCTCCGCGGCTACCTCTTCCTGGATTTCCCGGAGCCGGTTGGTTTCTTTCCAGTCACTCATAACGATGCCCTTTTGGCGACTTACGATGCGCCCCACACCGCCACCGTCGTCGGGGTTACGAGCTGTTTTCCAGAATTGTTGGATGAGAAAGAGTTCGTCTTCGCTAATGAGTTTGAGACCGGTTTCCTCTTGTAGTTTAACCAAGTGAGTAAGCAATTCACGGCGGGCTGTAATTGTTAACGGACCGGGTCCTTCATTGCCGTTCATCCGTCTCATGTCTCGCTTGCCGTTGTCGGGGTCGCGGTAGTAAAGAAGTGTCTCGCGAAATTCGATGAGCTTTTCCATACGCTCATCACCGGACGCGAGTAATCCTTCACTGGCTTTGTCGCGGGGTACCACGGTACACGTCCAACAGCCAAATCGGCTGTTTCCGCAGCTCGGCGTACTTGTATCGATGTGAATCGGACACTCGCCGTTGCTTGCGCTGGCGTAAAGCCTATACAAGGGCTTGTTGTCCCCGCCCCAAGCATTGGGTTTTTGAAGTAAGTACGCCCACACCTCCTCGGTGCTCAAGAATTCGATGGGATTGGATACCCAGACGCGCGGCAAGTCTGGGTGCCTTCGTAATCCGTTTCTGGCTTCCCGCCCCGCCATGGTTTGGGCACGGGTCGCGCTTTCCGCTCGGCGGGCGCCAAGGTGTAAGATCGCCTCGCTCCAGTGTCCGAGGCGCTGTTGAACAAAGACCGTCACGGGATCGATCTTCATCCGTTGGGTACACCAGCGAAATGTATGGTTTGGCGGCGGATAGCCACGACCAATGATATTCACCCAAAAGGATTGTTCAGAAGGCGGTCGAAGCAGGTTTACGTCGACGCAGAGCCCATGCTGTTCGGAAAACTTACGCATCTTGTCCAAGGTTCCCTCGACCATTTCAACGATGGCGGGAATCTCGACACGAGTGTCCGTGCAAAGAACCGAAATAGGCTTCACTCGCTTGTCGGCCGGCACTGATAGGACGGCGTCAAACACCAGGGAGGCCAGCATTGTGCTGTCCTTGCCCCCGCTGAAGCCGACGAGCCAGGGTCTTGCATCCTCCAAATACAAGCTACAAAGAGAAGCTTTTATGTCCTGATATGGACTCGCAGTCATGGTGAGATTACAAAGGTCTTATATATCTGCGGCCGGGCTGAGTCTTGTTTGGGTGAGTTTCAAAACTTATACCCCACGCGCGACCTCTAACACAAGTAATTTTTTTCGTGATCACGGCGTGAAAACTTCATTCACCGATGAAAACGTCGCGCCGGCTTTGGGTCCGCCGGAGATCACATAGATCGAGTTGCCGATAACCGCGATGGCGAAGCCATGGCGGGCGGTGGGCATCGGGGCCCAGGCGCGCCATGCGTTGTGCGCCGGATCGAAGGACTCGGCGTCATTATGGGTTCGGCCACGTGACTCACCGCCAAAGACAAAGAGTAGGCCGCCCAATGAAGCGCCGCCGAGCCCGCTTCTGATCGTCGGTATCGGCGCCCGGCGGCGCCAGCGGTTGGCGGCCGGGTCGTATTCTTCGTTTACCGCGACGTTTCTACTGTGCTCGCCGTCCAGCCGCCCGGCGACGGCGTAAAGTTTATCGCTGACGACGCCGATCGCGTGGTGATCTCGGGGGGTCGGCATAGGCGCGCGGCTTGACCAACGATCCAGCGCGGGGTCGTACACTTCGTTGGCGCCGGTGTTTTTCTTATTCGTGCCGACGCCGCCGACGGCAAAAATCTTTCCGGCGATCACGCCGACGGACAAGGCGCCGCGCGCCGTAGGCATGGCCACGCGGGCGCGCCAGCGATCGCTGGCCGGGTCGTATTCATAGACGGTATCGACCGGCCCGGCGCCGGAAATAGATCCGCCGATGACGTAAATTTTGCCGTTCACCGCAGCGGCGCCGAGATGGTGCAGCGGGCGCGGCAGCGTGGCGCGGCGCCGCCAGCTATTATTGACGGGACTATATTCCTCCACGCGATCGCCATGTTTTTCGAAACCGCCGATGACGTAGATTTTTCCGCCCGTCTCCGCCGCGGCCACTTCGGTGCGCGCCGACGGCATGGGCGCGCGGCTTTGCCATTTGCCGGGTGGAGAGTCGGCGGCGCTGACAGGCGTATATACGCCGGCAAATATGAGGAGGTTAAGCGCGAAAGCGACAGATATCACGGCATCTTTCTTCAGTATTTTAGACTTACCCTCACCCCTACCCTCTCCCGCGAGCGGGCGAGGGCGAAGAAGATGGCGCCCTTCATTCGCCGTTCTGACCGAGTTTGCGTCATAGGCTAACTGGCAGGAAATCAAGCGGGGTAGGGATCTTCCAGGGCGTGTTTTTCCATTAGCGCTTGAAGATCGACCATGGTGAAAGCGCAGTATTTCGGGTCGTAGCCGAGCTTCTTGGCGGTCTTTCCCTGTTCCAAGATGCGCTGCAGAATCATTCTGTTGAGCGGGCCGTGGCCCATGCGGTCTTCATGCTGCAACAAGTCGGCTTCGGCGTGGGCGGTGAAATAGATCGCTTGGCGTTTACTCATGCCGTAATGGGCGACCATGGCATCGCCCCACTGCTTGGCCCAGTGGCCCAGGGTTTCTTCATACACATGGGCGCCCCAGAGCTCGATGATCGAACCATCCTGAAACACCCGCCGGCAGTAGTCACTGATGGCACGGCCGGCCGCTGAAGCGGGTGTCTCGAATAGTTCCTTTTTGGAAAGTCCCAGGGCGTTGGCGGTCTCGAGCAGGATGAGAATATGCCCGGGGGGCTTGGGAGAAATCAGCTCCTCGGCGACTTTGTCGCAGAGCGCCGGGAGAAGATCGAAATTGTCGACGAAGAATGGCAGGTGGACGTAATAGGAAACCGCGTTGAGAGCGACCACCTCGATGGAAAACATGCCCCAATCCTTAAAGAAACGGCGCAGGCAAGGCAGTGGCAATGTGCCTGCCCGGAGTCGGGTCATGAATTCGCCCTGATTGATCTTTTTGTCCCAGTGGGCGTGGACCTCATCATAAAGGTCATCGACGTAGGCTTTGGCTTGAGCGGATTCCATGAGTCGTAGATCGCAGCTAATTGGACTTGTCCGACGAGCGTTGACCCGAAGTTCAATTCTTGTAATGTTAAAACCTAAAAGAAACCCGGAGTCAATCACCGGGCTTGACAGACCGTGTGAAAACTCGATAGGAGCCCTTCGACTAAGCTCAGGGCGAACGGATAAATAATTGATTTCTGTGTTTTCTCTGCCGTTCGTGGTGAGCCCAGTCGAACCATGAACGGTTTTCACACAGTCTGTCAGTCAAACGGAGGAAAATATGGAAGCACTCAAAGCGGAGGAGTTTCTGCAGCAGTTGGTCGCCACGCGCGAGTCGTTTTGGGAAAAGATGAACGCGGAGCGAAAAAGTTATGGGGCGGAAAAACCATTGACGGCGGCGGTGGTGCTGCGCCGCTTGCAGTTCGGCGTCGTAATGGAACGCAAGGCGGCGGAGGTGACCGCGCCGTGGGTCGGTAGGATTCCCGATCTCGATTTACAGCAGCCGATGTCGGAGTACGTGGTCAACGAGCTCAAGCACGCCTCGATCCTGCGCGGACGTATCCGGGAACTCGACGGCGATCCCGACGCCTTGTGGAACAACCCGCTTGCGGAATTGAAAGAGCTTTGGGACTTTCACGCCTCCCTGGGATCGCTTTGTGAGTTGATCGCCAGCGTCCAGTTCGGCCACGAAGAATTCTTTCCGCGCACGTCGA
>DASWHT010000490.1:0-6955 GCA_036398075.1 Binatia bacterium
TAAATGACATGCCGCGGCGCACATACTGCCCGGCGCCGCCGTCTTCGCCGCGCAGGAGAATGCCATCCGCGCCGCCGTAGTTATATACCACCGGCAGGCGCGCGCCGGGCTTGCCCCGGCCCGGCCAGAAATGGGCCGGCAACATATGGCCTTCGTAGGGGATCTCTACGCGTTCGAAGGGCGCCGGCGCCATGCTCCAGGCTTTGGCGAAATTCTCTTCGAGTTTTTTAAAGGTCGGCAGCATGCGAGGATCGGTATCGGGCATGTACACCACCGCGCGCCGGTAAAAGTCGGCGGCGCGCAAATAGAACTCGTGCGCCGTGGCTTTGCGGTTTTCTTGCTCGAAGCCGGCGGCGAGCTCTTCGTTCTTCTTGGCGGCCTCGCCCCATTCCTTGTGCCAGCTTTCGAGATTAAAAAATTTGACCCGGCGCGCCACGCCGCGAATGTCCGGGTCGGGATGAAACTGGGATATCTCCATGCGCACCTCGAGCTGGCCGCCGCCGGGCAGCCCGGGCGCGGCATAAAGCGCCTTTTCGGCTTGCTCTCGATTGAGGATATCGTTAGCCATCGCTAATAGCTCCTTTCGTTCAAAACGTTCAAAACGTTCAAGGCGTTCAAAACGCTTTCCGGATTGTGACGGTTTGAACGATTGGAACGGCTTGAACTACTTGAACCTCCGCCGAAGGCGGTTAAATTCGTTTTTTTCACGGTTGCTGGAATCTTGCAAACGGACCGGCGGCGTAAACGACCCGGCCGCCGACCATGGTGAGCAGCGACTCCAAAGAAGGGATGCGCTCTTCGGGCACCGTCAGGTAATCCCCATTCAGCACCACGAGATCGGCGAGCTTACCGATTTCGACGGAGCCCTTTTTTTTCTCGTCGCCGGTGAACCAGGCGCTGCCCAGGGTGTAGGCGCGCAACGCTTCTATGCGCGTCAGGTTATGTTTGGGATCGCGGATGGCCGTTCCGGCGATGCTCTTTCCCGTGACGAGCCACCAGAGCGCGAGCATCGGCGAATGGTTTCCGGCACGAAAAGCGTCAGTGCCCGCGCCCAGCGGAATGCCGGCATCGAGCATGGTTCGTAACGGCGGCGCGCTGCGGGTCTTCTGGTCGCCCCATAGTTCCAGAGTGCTTTCTGCGGTCAGCAGCAGCCGGCTTTGCACCGCAATGCCGCCGCCGAGTTTCTTGATGCGCTCGATGGTCTCCGGCGTCGCGTCTTCCAGATGGGCAAAGCCGATGCGCGAGCGCGCTAGCGGCATTTCGCGGCTGACTGATTCGATTACTTCTAGGAGCTGGCGCGCGGTGTTGTCCTGGGTCGCGTGCAGGTGGATACTATGGCCGCCCTTGGCGGAAAATTCCACGGTCCGGCGAAATTTGTTCTTTGCCGCGGCGCTGATCGTAATCCCTTTAGGCAGCGATGCCACGTCGCCATCGCCGGTACCCCGCGCCAAAACCTCGCCGAAGCCGGCGAAGCGAAACAGGTCGCTGTGATTGAGATGTTTGATTTCCTCAATGCCGCGGCTGAGCTGCTCTAGCTCGTCTCCTGCTTCGTTGGGAGCGATGTAAAAATTCACCCGCACCGTCAGTTCGCCGTTGCGCGCCATGGCGTCAAGCAAGCGGCGATGGGCGAAATTGACGTTGTCGGTATGCAGATCACCGATGGAAGTGAGACCCAGACGATTCAACTCGCGAAAGCAGTTGCGCAGGCCTTGGCGCGCCTTGTCGAGAGCGGCGTGCGGTATTTTATCGTACACAAATTCCCAGGCGCCGGCGCCCAGCGCGTAGCCGGTCAGTTCGCCGGATTTTGCATCGCGCTCAAATTGGCCCTCCGGCGGGTCGGGGGTCTCGCGCGTAATTCCAAGAGCTTTAAGCGCGGCGGAATTTAACAACGCCGCTTGGCCGAGGATCTGAAGGTAGACGGGGTGTCCGGGCGCCGCGCCATCGAGCTCGGCGCGGGTCGGCAATCGCCGCTCGGCGAATTGCGTCGGCATCCAGCCGCCCGCGACCACGATCCATGTACCGGCAGGTTTTACCTGCGCCGCCGCGGCGATCTGTTTAAGGCCGGCCGCGAGGGTGCGGAGACTCTGCCAATGCAGTTCGGAATCCCAGTTCAAGCCCGCCACGGTGGCGTGAATATGAGAATCGATGAGGCCGGGGATCACGGTGCGGCCGCCGAGATTGATTTCCCGGGTCTGCGGCCCGTTCCACCGGCGCATCTCGCCGTCCGTGCCGACCGCGACAATCACACCCTCTTTGACCGCAACGGCTTCCTTGACGGCAGAGCTGCCATCGAGGGTAACGATCTTGCCGTTGAGCAATATCCAATCGGCGAAGCTCGGCGCGCTGAGCGAGCGGACGAATTCCGTCTCGTGGCCCACGCAAGAGGCGAGCATAGCGGCCAGCACGAACAGTTTGACCGACGACTTCATGCCTTATGTTCTACATGCAACTGAGGGGAATTTCACATACCGAGCGCCGAGATCCAAGCCAGAGGAAAGAAAATCGCCGGCATCGGGTTGCGCCGGCGACACACTTGTCGTAAGACCATGACGAGATCGCGGCATGTAATTCTGCAGAGGTGAACGATGAAACCGGTGCAACTTTTTTGCTGGCATTTCATGGCGTATCCCTACCTGGGCAAGGACTTCGACGAAAAATATGACACGGGCTGGGTCACGGTGCCCAACCATTTATGGGACAACGGCAAGGCGCGCGGACTTTATCAAGAGTATATCGACCAGCTCGCCTACGCCGATGAGCTGGGCTTCGACGGCATGGTTCTGAACGAACACCATCAGAATATCTACGGCTTGATGCCGTCGCCTAACATGATCGCTGCGGCGCTGACGCAGTGCACCGCGCGCGGGAAAATCATTGTCCTCGGCAATCTCTTGCCGCTGCACATGAACCCGCTGCGCGTCGCGGAAGAGTACGCGATGCTCGATCAGATGAGCGACGGGCGGATCATCGCCGGATTCGCGCCCGGCGGCGGACCGGAGACATTCAACTACGACGTGCCGTCGGCGAACTCTCGGGAAAAGTTCTGGGAGGCCGCCGATCTGATCGTGCGCTCATGGACGGAAGACGGGCCTTTCGCCCACGAAGGGCGCTACTTCCCGCTGCGTTACGTCAATCTCTGGCCCAAGCCTTTGCAGAAGCCTTATCCGCCGGTGTGGATTCCCGGCTCGCGCAGCGCGTCAACGATGGCGGAGGTCGCCAAGCGCGGTTATTGTTATTTTCTCTCCTCACGCAGCCACGGTGGCGAAACTCACCGGGCGCAGCAGGAGTTCGCCGCGGTGCTGGAAAAACACGGCGACAAGTATCAGCCGTTCCGTTTCGGCATACTCATGTCTACCTATGTCGCCGAGACCGACCGGCAGGCGCGCGAGGAGTGCGAAGAGGGCGTGTGGTATTTCTTGAAAAATTGCCTCAAGGGCCACCTGCGCCGCGAGGGACGCCAGCTGACGTTCGGCCCCGGCGTGCCATATGTACCGGTCGCCGCCTGGAGAGAATATTTAAAAGGTTACAAGCCGGGGCGAAAGCTTTTGGGCGACGTCGAGAACTGGGACGAGCTGGACGCCTCGCAGTCGATCATCGTCGGCAGCGCGGAGACGGTTACCCGGCGCATTCAAAATCTGATCGAAAGGGCTAAAGTCGGCAATCTGTTGATCCAATTCCAGCTCGGCAATCTGCCCGACCACCTGGCGCGAAAAAGCATGAAGCTCTTCGCCGAGCAAGTCGCGCCGGCCTTGCGCCATGCTTCGTTGAAACAATTCACTGACGAATTCCCCGGCGCGAACGTCGAACAATCGGCGGAGGCACTCCATTGAGCGCCAACATCGTCGAAGTCTACGGGCGTAAGGTCGCGGTTTTGGAAAACGGCGGCGGCGCGCCGCTTTTATATTTGCACGGCTTTGCCGACGTGCATTCGGTCAAAGACGGCTGGATGCCGTTTCACGAGCGGTTGGCCCAACGGGCGCGCGTCATCGCGCCGGCCCATCCGGGCTGCGCCCAGAGCGATGAAAACAAGGACGTGGACGCCATCGAAGACGTGGTTTTTCACTACCTCGAAGTTCTCGACGCCCTTAAGCTCACGCAGTTCGATCTCGTCGGCAGTTGCGTCGGCGGCTGGATCGCCGCCGAGCTGGCGGCGCGCCATCCGGAGAAAATTCGCAAATTGGTTTTGATCGGAGCAGCGGGTCTGTTCGTCCAGGGCGCGCTCATCGGCGATGTCTTCATGATGGCGCAGCCTGAGCGCGGCTCGAGCTACGCCGGCTTGCGGCAGATGCTTTTTGCCGGCGCTGACCAGCCGCTGGCGTTGCAGCTTTTTCCCGATGGCATGGGCGACATCGAAGAGGAGCTGCGCCGCTACCAGATGCTTCGGCTCGGCTCGCGCATCGGTTTCAAGCCGCCTTACTTTTATAACTATTCGCTGAGAAACCGCCTGCACCGTATCACGTCGCCCGCGCTGGTTATCTGGGGTGAAAAGGACAACATGGTGCCGCGCGCCCATGGCGAGACCTATGCCAAGCTGATTCCCAACGCGAGGCTAACGGTCATTCCAGGCGCCGGCCATAGTGTTCATGTGGAAAAGCCGGAAGAAACAGCGAAGTTGGTCTCGGATTTTCTCGCGCAATAGAGCAGCGTTCGCAACCACCTGTGAATTGACGGATCGGAGGTCGCCATGGCTGACCATGTTAAGAGTTTTATGCCGCGTTTTCGCTACGGTACGATTCATCCGCGCTCGCACGAAGGTCGTCAACGCGGCGCGGGATATCAGTTTTACCGTCTCGTGCCGCTCGACGTCATGGAATTTTCGGCGGTGCTGGGAATTTCCAACTACACGCTGGATGCCGTCGAGAAGGCGCTTGGCAACTACTGGAAGTGCGTCGAGACACTGGCGCAGGAAAAAGCCCAGGTCATTATTTTAGGCGGCGCGCCGGTGTCGGCCGCCTTGGGCCGCCAGCGTGTTGTCGATTTGCTGCGCCAGACGACGGAGAAAACCGGCATCCCCACCGATGCGCCGCTGGAAGCCCTGATCGCCTCGATGAAACATCTCGGAGTGACAAAGCTCGCTGTCGGCAGCCGGTGGGCGGCTCCGGTCAACGATGCGCTGGTACGCTATCTGAAAGACGGCGGCATCGACGTCGTCGGGATCACCAAGCGAAACCAGTGGGGCGCGGAGTCGGCCGCCATGTCTTTGGAAGAAGGGTTGAATATGGCGCTCGATGTCGGGCGCGAGGCGGCGCGATCGTTCCCCGAGGCGGAGGCCATTGCGGTGCCGGGAGGAGCGGCATTGTGCCTGCATGTGATCCCGGCAATAGAGGAGGAGTTCGGCAAGCCGGCTTTCACGAATATGAGCACGGAAGTTTGGAACGACTTGGTGCGCCCCGGCGTTATCGCGCCGATTAAAGGCTGGGGCCGGCTGCTCGCCACGGGCCCGTAATAGTAACGATGTCCTAGCGCGGCAAAGCCGCAACCGAAACTCGGATTATCTCGCGCAAAGACGCAAAGGCCGCAAAGGTCGGAAAATAACGGTGAAAAATTCTCCAAGATAATTTATCTCCTCCCTCCGAACTTGGCGTGCTTTGCGCCTTGGCGGGAGTCAATTCCCCGTGTTCGAGTATTCCAGATCACCGGAAAATTTGCGCAAGCCGCGAAAACTTGCAGCTATACAAAGTTCATGATTCGACACCGGTCAACATTTGTTTCCCGTCCCGAGGCTATATCCCGGACCCAAGACTAAAATATTGGGGCAGGATATTCCGAACCGCCGGATCTTCCAACGAGTAAACGTTCATGCGAATCAGAGGAGGAATATAGATATGGACGGAAACGGCCGTGCCGTTTTCTGCCTGGAGGTTAGAAATCTGGTGTATTAAAGATGTTTCCTCCACCCGGGTTTCAGCGATTGCGTAATCGGCTGAGATCAGCGATTTGATCATTTCATTGGCGGCTCTCTCGAACAGGGACTCAGTGAGCTCGCCTTGGAGTATTTTTAATCCCCCCAATGAGCCGGCGTGATCATGGATCGAGGAACGCTGCCCGGCGTTCCAGCACATGATCATGATCTCGAACTCACGGTCTTTATAGACCAGGTTACGGGCATATCTTCTCTCGGAAAAAAGCGCGTAAGGTCGAGCCTCTTCAGTCGTTACCACAAGCCGGTCGAGAATATCCTGCATTCGCGCCGGAGTAATCACGGCGCAGTCGCTCTGCAAAACGTTTATGAGCTCGGATAAAGAAATGTCGCCGTTCATCTACAAACCTTCTTCTTTCAATAACTGAAACCAACCTGGACTGGGTTGACCTTCTCTTCAGGCTCCCCACCGAACCTAAGCGGCCAGGCAAGTTCCAGACACAGGATACTGTCATGAGGACATCACGTTCAAGGCTTGGGGCAACCCGGGCTATTGAAAATCAATCTAGGCTCGATGGCTGCTCATGCGACAAAAACAAACATCCAACCACAACAACGATTGACAAAGGGAGGAGCCATTCGTGATAAGAATGGCGCTAAGGGAGGCTGCCATTTTAAGATGAAAACACTAAACTTTATTGTATATGCTATTGTGCTGATTCTTGCTTTGGCCGCTTATCTCAAGGGCGGACAGCGCCACATATTGGGGATCACCGAGGCGGTTAAAACGCTTTTGCCGGTCCTGCCTACCTTGATTGGCGCATATTTGATAGCCGGCTATGTTCGCGTCCTTACGCCTGAGGACGTGGTAAGGGAATGGCTGGGCGAAGAGTCAGGCCTCAAAGGCGTATTAGTTGGCTATCTAGCGGGGACTCTCACCTTTGGGGGCCCCTTCATCAGTTTTCCCATTGCAGCATCGCTTTACCATGCGGGCGGAAGTGTTGGAACCGTCACAACGTATGTGACCGCATGGGCGCTTTGGGGCGGCGGCATCATCTTTTACGAGTTCTCGATATTGGGCCCAAGACTCTTCAC
>DASWHT010000491.1:0-5569 GCA_036398075.1 Binatia bacterium
GTGTTGGGACAAAATACAGGGCTACGCGGCGGATGCCGGGCGCGACCCTCGTGCGATTCATCCGTCGATCTACATGACCGTCGCCGGCGGCGCTAAGACGGATGCGGAGGAGGGCATGGAGTTTCTCGCGCAGTATTACAATCGCTCTTACGAGGCGGTGGCAAATTCTATGCTGTGCATCACGGGGAGCTGGGATGAAGTGATCGACAAGATCGAGGCCTACCGCGAAGCGGGCGCACGCACGGTGGTGCTGCGCTTCGCCGCCCGCGATCAAACCCGCCAGCTGGAAAGCTGCGCCGAAGCGTTGGGCCGGCGCGGCCTGTTAAAATAGCGCCGCAGACGAGATTTAACCACAAAGGGCACATAGAAACGATTGTAGGATAGGGGCGGACCTGCGTGTCCGCCCTCCGAACTGCCCGGAGCCGGTGTCGGAGGGGAAAATTTAACCGCAAAGAGCGCAAAGGGCGCAAAAAAGGAAGATGATAAATCAACCACAAAGGGCACTTAGATTTTTGTAGCGGACGTTTTAATCGTTCCAAACGTTGAAGAATTCGTTGTTTGTTCTGAACGACTGGAAAGGCTTGAACGTTTGGAACGACTGGAACCTTATCCGGTTTTCGGATTAGCTTCTCAGCGATGACAACTCGATGTCGATATTTTCCTCCCGCTGTATCTCGGCAAAGCGTTCGCGCACGGCATTGATGTTCGTCGTGATGGGGACGGCAATCTCGGCTTCGAGACGGAAAATAGGGGTTCCGCTGACGGGCGCCGCGTAGGTTTCGGTTTCCATCGATTCGATGTTTACACCCATACTGCTGAGTACATTGCTGATCTGGTGGACGATGCCGGGATGATCCATGCACGACGCGGTTAGTTTGTACGGAAGAAAAGCTATTGCGGCCTGTCTTATAGCCGGGGTTTTAATCGAGATCGTCAGGGCGGTTTCGGTTTCGATCTCGCGATAATCGCGGGCGACCTTGACGAGACTTCCGCCATCGCCGCTGATCAGGACGATCACCGCGAACTCGCCGCAGAATACCGCCATCTTGCTGTCCTCGATGTTGCAACCGTGACGGGCGATAAACGCGGAAATCTTTTCCACTAACCCGACTCGGTCGGGACCGACGGCGGTTAGGATCAAGTGATTTTTGTCTGCCATGGGCATAACCTAAAGAATTCGTTCAAACAGTTCAATCCGTTCCCAAAGGGAATTGGAGTAACGGAGTGATGGAGTATTGGGTCCGGAAAACATCACTCCAGTACTCCAATACTCCATCACTCCAGTTGTGAATTGCTCGCTCGCCGGGCGCCGCTGTCAACGCGCGTCGCTGAATGCTTCTTGTAAGACGCGGCCGGTGGCGTCTTTAGGCGCGGGAAGTCCCAGGAGCTTGGCGAGGGTGGGGGCGAAGTCGATGAGGCGGACATTTTGCAGCCGCTTGCGCGCGGCGATACCGGGCCCGTTGAGGACCATCATCGTGTGCATGGACGGGCGCGCTGGATTGAAGCCGTGCATGCCGTGGGGCTCCCGCGCCGTTATGATTTCGCCCGGGCCGGTGCGCGGGTCGAAGTCATAACCAGGAAGAACATCCAGATATATATCGCCGCCGGCCACACCGCCGATACCCATTTTTTCACCGTCGCTTTGGGCGTCGTACACCGCCGTAATTACGGGTTTGCCGCGGTCGCGGATGCCCACCATTGCGCCACGCAGACGTTTGACCACGCTGGCCCGTCCTTCCCGGGTGACGATGCCACCTTTTCGGTCGGTGGAATTGATCAATAGATAGCCGTTGTTGACCGGGGGATAGAATGCCTTGGTCCGCGCCAGGTCCGGCTGCCCTTTGTCGTTCAGGACCAACAGCCCTGCGCGCTCCAGCGCGCGGTTGATCGCTATCAATTTACTAACGCCTTCCATGCCGTGATCCGAAACCAGCGCGATTAGCGTATTGTCCGGCCGGTTAGCCAGCACCGCGCCGAGAATGTCATCGGACGATTTATAGATCTCTGCTAAATTTCGCCGCGCAGCCGCGGCGAGCTTCTCATCCGCGTTGCTCGCGGGATCGATATAGCCGCGCCATAAATGCTCTGCTTCATCAGGGAACGGCGTGTAAAGAAAGAGCAAATCCCACGCCACGCCGCGTATGGCCCAGAGGGCCGTTTGCTTAAATTGTCGTTGCGCCATGCCTACGGTTTCCAGGTAACGCGCTTCGGCGACACCGGCGCCGCCGGCGGCCAGCGTGGGTCCCAAGGCGCCTTCTTGATACAGGAAGTTCGCTCCATTACCGATGAATGCGCCGGCGGCTGCGGCGTAACCGGCGGCGAACTCGGCGGGGAAAATCATGCTCTTTGCCGGGCGCGTATAATAAAGCAAAAAATCGGCGCCCTCAGGTTCAAGTTCGAAAAGCCGCAAATAGGCGGTAGCGTTCTCGCCGCCTATGGTTTTAACTTCGATGGGCCCGCTCCACAGGCCGCGCTCCAGATTCGCTTCGCCGGCTTTTATTCTGGCTGCGACCTTCGCGCCGTCCCGCGAGCCAGTCACCAGAAGCGTGTCGTAGCCGGCGCGCCGGTCCGCCGGGTCATCGATGAAAAGGCCGAAGAAGGCCGAGGCGCCGATGCTAAATTGAATCTCCACGGGTGGCTTCGCGCTGACAGGAAGGTTCTTCCATGAATTTGCCAGCTGCAATGTGGCCGCGCGGCTATTGACGACGCCGTCGCGTCCGCCATAACCATCGTAGCCAAGCAGCTTCACGGCCCCATCGGACAGCTCACGTCCGAACGGCACATGGGCCAGTACCGCCTTGCGCCCGGCGCGCAGCGCCGTTGCCCAGATTGGCTCCGCGCGCAGCGGCGCGCTTAGGAAGGAGAGGTTGTTTTCCAAGATCGTATGTTGATGGGCCGGCGCCCGGGGTTGGCGGTTGCCGCTAATGCCGGTGGCCCGCGGCGGTGCGCCGCTCCAGAGCGCCGCGAAGCCCGGCGCGGTTTTGGAGGGATAAACCGGAATAACCTCATCGGCAAAGGCGCCGCCGGCAATGAGTTTCGCCAGGTTGGGAAGGTTTCCCCGGCCGAGCATTTCATGAACGAAGGAAGGCAGCGCGCCATCCCAGCCGATGACGATGGCCTTGGGTGGTGTCTGGGCGGGGAGAATTTGCGCCGGCGCCAAGGCCGTGA
The DNA here is from genome assembly GCA_036398075.1 of Binatia bacterium. Lineage (GTDB taxonomy): Bacteria > Desulfobacterota > Binatia > UBA9968 > UBA9968 > DATACQ01. The sequence goes on from DASWHT010000491.1 coordinate 3,169, forward strand.
GGATTATCAGCGACAGTGTGGCTATGAATCGTCTGGACTTGCATGACATAGAGTTGGAGTATGCCTAAAAAGTCGCGGCGTTGTCTATGGGGCGGTCAGCAATTCGGCTGCGGTACGCGCTGGGCAACGCGAGCAAAAGGATTTAACATGAATGGGGAGGCTCTCAATGGTCAAGAAAGTTCCAATGCCGCTCGAAAAGCATGGCCATACGCGCATCGACGACTATTATTGGCTACGCGAGCGGGAAAATCCTGAAGTCATCGCTTTCCTCGAGGCCGAAAACGACTTCGCGGAAAAAGAGATGGCCCATGCCAAAGCGCTAGAGGAAAAGCTTTTTGAGGAAATCAAGGCAAGATTCAAGCAAACCGACATGTCCGTGCCCTACAAACGGAACGGTTATTTTTACTACACGCGCTTCGAGGAAGGCAAGGAATATCCAATCTACGCGCGCAAAAAAGACGCTTTGGATCAGCCCGAAGAAGTCGTGCTGAACGGCAACGAACTCGCAGAGGGACACGATTTTTTTTCAATAGGGGGCTGGGCGGTAAGCTCGGCGCAGGACATTGTCGCCTATGCCGTCGATACACAAGGCCGGCGCATCCACACCGCTTATTTCAAAAATTTGACTACCGGCGAGCGCCTGCCGGATATGCTGCCGGAAGTGACCGAGAACCTCACCTGGGCCAACGACAATAAGACGCTTTTCTATGGGAAACAGGATGCCGCGACGCTCCGGGCGTTTCAAATCTATCGCCATGTGTTGGGCACGGACTGGCGCGAGGACAAACTGGTTTTCGAGGAAAGCGACGAGGCGTTTTCCACCTGGGTATTCAAGACCAAGTCCAGGAAATATCTGATGATCGTGTCATCGCAGACCCTCAGCCAGGAGTATCGCTACCTCGATGCCGACGATCCCTATGGGGAGTTCAAGATATTTTTAACTAGGGAACGGGACCACGAATATCATGTCGCCCATTTAGACAACCGGTTTTTGATTCGCAGCAATGACCGGGCGAAGAACTTTCGCCTAATGGCGGCGCCCCTGGAGCCCACCGGCAGGGAAAACTGGCAAGAGATTGTGCCGCACCGAGAGGACGTCTATCTGAGCGACTTCGATGTTTTCAAAGACCACCTTGTGCTGGAAGAACGCGTCCGTGGGCTGACGCAAATCCGCGTGCTCCCTTGGGCGAGCGGCGACGGCCACTATCTTGAGTTCACTGAGCCGGCCTACCGCGCGCACCTTGGCATGAACCCGGAGATCGACACGGCGACCTTGCGCTTCGAATACACTTCGATGAAGACACCGCTGACGATTTACGACTACGACATGAACACGCGCCAGCGCGTGCTGCTTAAACAAGAAGAAGTGCTGGGCGGCTTCGACGCCGATAACTATGTGACCGAGCGTCTCTACGCGCGTGCCGCCGATGGCCGGGAGATTCCTTTGTCCATCGTTTACCGCAAGGGCTTACGGAAAGACGGTCAAAATCCTCTTTTGCTCTATGGCTATGGCTCCTACGGCTTCAGCATCGACGCGGCGTTCGCCTCGCCACGCTTGAGTCTCGTCGACCGCGGCTTCGTCTACGCCATCGCGCACATCCGCGGCGGACAGGAACTCGGACGCCGCTGGTACGAAGAGGGAAAGATGCTCAATAAGAAGAATACCTTCACCGACTTCATCGCCTGCGCGGAGTTTCTCGTTCATGAAAAGTTTACCAACCCGGATAAATTATTTGCCATGGGGCGCAGCGCCGGCGGCTTGCTCATGGGCGCGGTCGCCAATATGCGTCCCGCACTGTTTAAAGGCGTGGTCGCTGAAGTGCCGTTCGTCGACGTGGTCACGACGATGCTCGATCCTTCGATTCCTTTGACCACCGGCGAATACGACGAGTGGGGCGATCCCAGTCAAAAAGAATATTTCGATTACATGCTTTCCTATTCGCCCTATGACAATGTGGCAGCCAAGGCGTATCCGAATTTGTTAATCACCGGCGGCTTACACGACTCCCAGGTGCAATACTGGGAGCCTGCCAAGTGGGTCGCGAAGCTGCGCGAGTTGAAGACCGACACCAATCGACTGCTGCTCAAAACCAATATGGACGCCGGCCACGGCGGCGCAACGGGCCGCTTCCGCCGCCATCTCGAGACGGCGTTTTCGTATGTATTTTTACTCGATCTGGCGGGGATTAAAGAGTAGCCCGATGCATGGAAATTTAACCGCAAAGAGCACAAAAATACCGCATACCATGTTTAAAGCCAAGCTTTGCCCAGCGAGAAGAGTGATTTGAGCGCTTTGTCCACGGACAAATCGGTGGCGAGCACGCGGCTCGGCGGCAGGCGTAGTAAGCGTCCCTGGGCTGGGTTTGGCGAGCCGGGAACGAAGACGACCAGCTGTGTCGCA
>DASWHT010000492.1:0-5816 GCA_036398075.1 Binatia bacterium
CGGTCTCACGTTCGAGTACGCGAACCCGTCCACTGGCGGCCACACCTTGCCTACGCTCAGCGCGCAGATCCAGCTCTTGCGACCGTCGCAAACGACGCGCGAACACCGGCATACAGGGATGACGATGTATTACGTTGTCACGGGACAAGGCGCGACGACGGTCAATGGCAGCGCGATAAAATGGCGCGAGCGGGATTGTTTCATGCTCCCGCCGTTGCAGTGGCATTCGCATCAGAACGAGTCGAAGACCCCGCGCGCGATTCTTTTTACGGTCAGCGATCGCCCGGCGCTCGAAGCGCTGGGTCTGTATTACGAAGAAGGAAGAATATTGGAGTGATGGAGTAACGACGATTGGAATGATGGAGTAGTGGAGTGTTGGAGTAATGGGCCGGATTCCCTACCCATCACTCCAGTACTCCATCACTCCAGCCGTATCTAAGCCATCAGGAGGTTTCTATGCCACGAAAGATTCAGATGATCTCCGGCGATTCCCATCTCGATTTTCCACCCGAGCGCTGGGTACACCGTGTGCCGGCGAAGTGGCGCGAACGCGCGCCCAGGCGCATCAAATTGGCCAACGGCGACGACGCGTTCATTATCGAGAATCGCCGGCCGCATTCACCGTCACTTCAAATCACCGGTACCGGCGGCGCTTACGACAAGCATGATATCAACGGTATCAGCTACGATGGTCCCGGCACCGGTCTCCCGGCGCAGCGACTGGGCGAGCAGGATCAGGACGGGGTCGACGCGGAAGTCCTCTACACCCACCCTTCTTACATCAACTCGTGGCGCGGCATCAGCGACGATGAGCCGTATCTGGCGTTGATCCGAGCCTACAACAGCTGGCTCATCGAAGAATACTGCTCCTTCGCTCCGGACCGGCTCTTAGCGATGGGCGTGATTCCGGACACCGCCATTGACGACGCAGTGGCCGAGCTGGAGTACTGCGCGCGCGCCGGCTTCAAAGGCGTCTGCCTCTACAAGTTTCCCGGCGGCAAAGGCTTCGCCCTTCCCGAGGATGACCGCTTCTGGGCCGCCGCCATCGACCTCGGCATGCCGGTTACGGCGCACACCAACGGCGGCACGACGAGATTTTCCCGAGAGGGACCGGTGTATCGTTACAACCAGGCTCCAGATAGTGCGCCTCCGGGACGTGATCCGGTAAGCTTGCTCGTCCGCTTCACAAGCGACAATGCGCTGGCGCCGATCCAGCTCGCTTTCGCGGGAGTCTTCGATCGCTTTCCAAAACTCCGTGTTTATTGGGCCGAGACTCAAGTCGGTTGGCTCCCCTACTGTCTCTCGCAGATCGACGACAACTACGAGCGCAATCGCTACTGGGCCGAGCGCCAGTGGGGCATGGCGCCGCTCAAACATAAGCCCAGCGAATATCTCTGCCAGCGCAATTTCTGGGGCTTCATGAAAGACCCCCTGGGCGTGCGGCTGCGCCACGATATCGGCGTCAAAGCGCTTCTGTGGGGCAGCGACTTCGCCCACGCCACCGGCGACTGGCCGGAATCCCGCCGGGTGATCGACGAAACCTTCGCCGGCGTGCCGCCGGACGAACGTTACGCCATGCTGGCCGGCAATGCCATAGAGTTCTTTAAGCTTAAGGATACGGTGCCGGATGTGAACGATCTGATCCGCGCGGCGTAATGCCGCCATCCAGTTGGTCAAGGAGACCCTGGGGAAAATCGGCAAGTAGAAACACGGCCAGAAGTATAACGATCTTGAACCAGGACAGAAAGTCTTCGAAGAAGCGCCCGCAGAGGCCGGGAAAAATTAGTTGCGATTCAATCTCTGATTCAGTTCACTACCTGCATGCCGGCCAAAGCTAAACAACGCCGAAGGACGAGAAAAACGCCTAATTGCCCGGAATGCGGCGCGGTGGCGGTGATTCCCGTCGTCCACGGCATTCCTAGTCCCTTGCTGCAAAAAGCGATAAAGGAAGGCAAAGCGATCATCTCCAACCGCGAAGAGTGGGAAGGCATGACCGAATGGTACTGCAAAGCCTGCGGCTGCGACTGGAGCGGGCGCTGGCGGAGATTTAAAAAAGTTGGAAGTGTTAACGCCACGCGTTAGAACGGGAAAACCACGGCGAAGACACGATTAAACATTACGCGGCGCGGGCGACAAAACTCGCCGAAGAGGTCTTAAAATAATCATGGACGCTCTGACTCGCCAGATGGCGGACTTCGCCAGCCGACTTTCCTACGAGCAACTTCCCATCGCGGTGGTCGCCGCCGCCCGACGTTTTCTCGTGGACACTTTGGCATGCGCCATCACGGCGCGCGATTGCGAATCGGTTTGGATCGGGCTTCGCCTAGCGGAAGGCGCGGCGCCGGCGCGTTATCCGGGGCGCATAATTTGCCATAGTCAAAGGTCATCCGCTGAAAGCGCCGCATTCGTGAATACGGCGATGATTCGTAATCTCGATTTTAACGACCAGTATCCGGGCGGCCACCCCAGCGACTGCGTCGGTGCATTTCTCGCGATTGCCGAAGCGGCCAATACAGACGGCCGCCGTCTGATCTCAGCCATGGTCGTCGCGTACGAGCTCTTCGTCCGCATCAGTGACGCCACCGGACTGCGTTATAAAGGTTGGGACCAGGGCTTTGCAGTTGGCATCGGAACCGCAGCCGGTGTCGGCCATCTGCTTCGCCTGCCACCGGAGCAGATCGCCGAAGCCATCGCCATTATTGCAGTCGCCAATATTCCCATGCGTAACACGCGCGCCGGCGAGCTCTCGCTCTGGAAAGGCGCGGCGACTGCTTTTGCTACCCGCAATGGCATTTTTGCCGCGCTGCTCGCCGCCGAAGGGATGACGGGTCCAGACCGGCCCTTTGAAGGCAAACATGGTTTGTGGGATCTGATCACGGGTCCGTTCAAATTCGCGCCGCTGCCGACGGAGGGCGGCCCCTATCGCTCGCCGGATGTGCAACTCAAGGCTTGGCCCGTAGAGTACAACGCCCAGTTGCCGGTTTGGGCGGCCCTGGAGCTGCGCTCGAAAGTCGATTGGCGCGATTTAACCGACATCGATATCGGCACCTACACCTTTGCTTACACCGAAATCGGCAGCGAGCCGCAAAAATGGGACCCGAAAACAAGAGAAACTGCCGATCACAGCATGCCGTATATTTTCGCCAAGGTTCTGGTCGATGGAACCATCGGCGTCCAGGCATTCGAAGAATCCGCCTACCGCGATGCTTCCATACGTCCACTGATGAACAAGATTCACATCCATCTCGACGATGAAGTTACCGGCATGTATCCCGGTGTCGTCGCCATGAGAGTGCGGGCAAAACTCAATAACGGGCAGGTTATCGAGCTATTTCCCCGCGATCCCCTGGGCCACACCAATAACCCGATGAAAGACCAGGACGTGCGGACGAAGTTCACGGAGAACAGCGAGCTGGTTCTGGGGGCCGAACAATCAGCCGCGATTCTGGAAGGGTGGTGGAGGATCGCCGATCTTTCCACCACGGAGTTGGCCGGCGCTCTCGATCTATTGGACAGAAGGGCGTGATCTACTTGGTTCAAGGTTCAATGTTCAAAGTTCAATGTTGTGATCTGCGGTTCGCTGTCTTTACGTTGAACCTTGAACTTTGAACTTTAAGAATGGAAGCCATAGGCCTAGACCGAACGCTCCCGCTGTTCTTCAGCGAGACGGCCTGTCAGAGGTTTGACAATGACTGCCCATTGTCGCAATGATAAGCGCAATTTCCACCAGGGAGGTCATACCTTTGAAGATCCTACGCTTTAATGACGACCGGATCGGCGTCATCAAGAATGGAAATATGGTTGTGGACGTAAGCGACACGATCAGCGCGCGCAAGGCCAAGGGGCCCCAGCGGGTGATGGAAGAAATCATCGAAGGGTGGCGTAAGTACCGCCGCCGCTTCGAAAAAGTACTCGCAGAGCAAGCCGGTGTGCCGCTGGATAGCGTGCAGCTTCGCAGCCCCCTGGCACGCCCCGGCAAGTTTCTCGCCGCCTTCAGCAATTACATCGACCGCGCAGGGCGCACCGCGGATAATTTCCCCAACGAATATTTCTACAAGTCGCCCGATCTCGTGGGCCCCGGGGAAAGCGTCGAATTGAGAGACATTCCGGCCTGCGTGGTTTACCAACCGGAAGCGGAATTTTCATTCGTCATCGGCAAAACGGCCAAAGACGTGCCGGAAAAAAAGGCGCTGGATTTCGTGTTCGGTTATGTGCCGACCTTCGATATCTCAACCCGAGGCATGGTGCGCCGGACGCAATTCATCGGCAAGGGGCAAGGCAGTCATGGTTGCTGCGGCCCGTGGATCATCACGAAAGACGAAATTCCCGACCCGCACAACGTCGTCGTGAAATCATGGAACAACGGCGAGCCCAGGCAGAATTACAATACCAGCAATATGGCGCACAAGATTCCCAATCAAATCGCCTGGCTCACGAAATTCGTCCAGCTCTCACCGGGCGACGTCGTCGCCACCGGCACATTTCACGAAGGGTTGATGCCGATAAACCCGGGCGACGCCATCGAAATCGAGTTCGAGAACCTCGGCCGCGCGAAATTTCTCATCTCCGGCAACAGTCCGCGCAAGACGGTGGACTGGCTGCCTGGACGGGACCAGCCCAAGCCGCCTGAAGGCGGCGGCATGCACAAGGTCTGACAAATCTGCGGAGAACTGGAGTAATGGAGTGTTGGAGTACTGGGTTTCCGAATTACCAACACTCCATCACTCCATCACTCCATTACTCCATCACTCCATTACTCCAGTGGCTCGTCTCGTCATCCCTCACCCCTTCCCCCCATCATTCCCCAGTGCCACGGCAACAGCGCGCGGTGCGCGAGATTGAAAAGCAGATTGAGTGCGTAGCCTAAGACCGCCAGCGCAAGCATCCCGGCGTACATCTGCGCGACTTTGAAGCGCCGCTGGGAGTCGAGAATGAAATAGCCTATCCCATCTGTACTTCCCACCATCTCCGAGATCACGACAAGAATGAGCGTGATCGGCAAGCTAACTCGCAGGCCGGTCATGATTTGCGGCGAGCACGCAGGTAAGACCACCTGCCAAATAATTTTTGCGTGGGAAAGACCGAAGGTCCGGGCGGTGTTCAAGAGCAGCCGGTCGATATTTTTTACGCCGTCGAGGGTATTGAGCAGGATCGGCCAGGCGCAGGAAAAAAAGATGACAAAGATCTTCATCTCGTCTTCCAGGCCGAAAATCAGCAGCGCCACCGGAATCACCACCGGCGGCGGAACCGGCCGGAGCATTTCAATCACGACTTCCAGGGCGCGATAGCAACCGTCGAAAAGCCCCATCAGAATTCCTAGCGGGATAAAAACCGCCGCGGCCAAAAAATAGCCGACGGCTGCCCGCTTCATGCTCGCGAGGATCTGCAGCGGTAGATCGCCGCTGGCCACGAGTGATCCGAAGGATACGAAGATTTTGCTCAGCGGCGGCACGATCAATGGATTAACCCATTCCGACCGGGACGCCAGCTCCCAGACGAAGAACAAAGCGAGCAGGAACAAGATGCCGTCGAGCTTCGATTCACGCATGACTAGGCCGACTCACGCGCGATCATGCCGCGGCGCCAGCGCAGCGCCGATGTTTCCAGCACGAGAAACAGCCGGTTGAGCGCGTAGCCCAGGACCGCCACGACGATAATCCCGGCGTACATATTGCCGCTGTTAAAAGAGCGCTCCTGGTCCAGAATAAAAAAGCCCAGCCCGCGGCTGCCGGCGATCATCTCCGCGGTGGTCACCAAAATGAGCGCGATGGACAGGCTGATTCTCAGGCCGGTGACTATGTAAGGCGCGGCGCCGG
>DASWHT010000493.1:0-7580 GCA_036398075.1 Binatia bacterium
AGGGAGGTCCGAGATGTTAACGGCGAAAATCGGTGTCATCGGCGCCGGAAAAATCGGCGCGGCAATCGCCCGCGGGGTTATTCGCGGGGGGCTGGCGCGCAAAGAGCAGGTGATGGCGAGTGACGTGAGCGCCGAGCTGCGTCAAGCCATCGCCAATGAGCTTGGCATCGAAGTGACGCCCGACAACGGCGCGCTTTGTGACTTCGCCGATATCGCGATCCTCGCGGTCAAGCCGCAAATCGTTGACGGCGTGGCCAGAGAGATCGCCAAAAAACTTGGCTCGTCGAAACTCCTGGTCTCGGTGGCGGCGGGCGTGCCGCTATCCCGGCTAGAAGCCAATCTCGCGCCGGAGGCCCGGGTCGTGCGCGTCATGCCTAATATCCCTTGCGTCGTGGGCGCCGGAGCGGCCGGTTACGCCGGCGGGGCGCACGCCACGGCTCAAGACCTGGACCATGTCGGTTCGATTCTGAACAGTTTCGGCGTCGCCATGCCGGTGGAGGAGAGATATTTGGACGCCGTGACGGGTCTGAGCGGCAGTGGGCCGGCTTATGTATTTCTTTTTATGGAAGCCTTGGCCGACGGCGGCGTGCAGGCGGGTTTGGCGCGCGACGTGGCGCTCAAGCTGGCGATGCAAACCGTTTACGGCGCCGCGCGCATGGCGCTCGAAAGCTCGAAGCATCTCGGTGAGTTGAAAGACGAAGTCGCCTCCCCGGGCGGTACCACCATCGCCGGGCTTTATGCCTTGGAGCAAAAAGGATTTCGCGGCGCCGTGATGGATGCGGTGGTCAAAGCCACCGAGCGATCGCGGGAACTAGGGAAAGGGTAGAGTTCAAAACGTTCAAGCCGTTCCAGCCGTTCAAATCGTTGAAAACGCCGGACTAGGATGACTCACCGCGGAAGTGCCGAGGCGCAGAGCATCCGTCTGTTTCCTCCCCCGCACAGAGACTGTGTCGCAATGCGCGGAATAACCCCGATGTCATGCTAAACAAAGCGAAGCATCTCGCATTTTCATGTGGTTACAAAGTCGAGATTCTTCGGCGGAGTTTATCCTGAGCCTGTCGAAGGGCCTCAGAATGACATTGCGACACAGTCTCACACGCGGGGGACTAAGGAGGGGGCTTGAACGATTGGAACCGGAACATAGCGATTATTTTCTTCGCCAGTTTCCTTGCGCGTCTTGGATCCACCAGCCCGGCCTTGCCTGTTCGACCCAGCTTTTGGCGAAAATCGCCTTGATCTTGGGCACGGATTCTTTGGCAATGTTATTGGCCTTGGCGATTTCGAGATAGAGCGCTTCGCGGTCACGATTTTCCGCATCCGCAAGCTGCTGGATCTCGGCGCGTTCCTTGAGACTCAGACCGTCTGTCGCGCGCACCGCGAGCATTCCATCGCGCGAAATCCCGACATTGCCGCGATCCATGTACGGTTTGAGTAATTCGCTGCGATTTTTGATCGAATCCTTTAAGGCGCGAATCGCCGGGTTTGAAACATTGATATCGGCTTCTTGCGCTTGCGCTTCGTTGACAAAACGAAACATCACGGTTGCCGCATCGGGCTTAAAAATTTTGCTTTGGGGTTGCCCTTTTTTAACCGGTTCTGTGGGGCCGCTGCCCCAGGTCTCCTTGACGATCTGATCCGCGGCTCTTTCGACGGCCGCGGCGGGAAAATAAATGTTCACCGTAACGCATGCACTCAGCAGAAATACGACAACAAAACAGCTCTTCTTTAACATGGTTTCTCCTATCTGGCAGGGTGCTGAAAAACCTCCGTTCACCCTTCGACCAGGCTCAGGGCGAACGGAGTTTGCTTTGAATTCATAAATAAATTTCCGTTCATGCTGAGCCCGTCGAAGCATGGAATTCCTTTTTTCAGCGCCCTGCTAGTTGGCTGACTTCTCCAGCGTTTTGGATTTTTGTATGCGCTCCAGTCGTCGCAGCAGCTCGGAGAAGGCGATTACTTGAGTGTGGCTGACGACGTTGACCGATGGCGGAAGCAGGCTGCCGACGACGAGATATTCGCTATCGCCGCGGCTCTCCACGCCCCGCAGCGAGAGATTGTCGTTCTTCAGCGTCGCCTTGAAGCCGAGTTTGCTATAGCGAAAGCTATCGAAAAAACCCGCGATCCCGCCATAGAGAGCTCCGGCGTCGTTGCCTGAGCTCAGCACGGTGATCTTGTTCAACGACTCGACGCTGATGCGTTGACTGACACCGCGCTTTTCTGCGCTGCGAACGTCGGCGCGAAATTGCGACGGTTGTCCAGCCGTCATCACGAGTTCATTGAGTGTCCCCTCCAGAGTGCCCGAGATCCGTCCGAATGCAAAGGTCTCAGAAGCTTGCTCCAGGTCAATATCGCGGAACAGCGCATCCAACTTGACCGACGGAACGGAAGAAAATGGGCTTTCCACCTCCAGCTTGCTGATCTGCACGCGTCCACCAAACACGTCCACTTGAATCTGACCCTGGCTGCGCAAAGAACCGCCGGTCCATTCGATCTTGGGTATAGAACCGGACAGCGTGCCGCCGAACCGATACCAGCCCAACGCTTCCGTGAGTCTCTGCAATTGCAGATTTTTCGTCTCCAGCGAAAGCGAGACCGCCTGGGGCTCTTCGATAAGATCCCTGAATGCCAGGTCGGAAATTTCCAAGACGCCGCCATAGATCGGCAAACGAATCGGCTGGCGAAATCTCAGAGCGTTGTTCCACAAAGATACCATCGTCTTGGTGGCCGGCATCGCCTCGGAACCAAAACGGGCCGACTCGATGGTCAGAGTGCCCGTGGGTATATTCGACGGCGTTGGAGACGAGCCCGCTGCCGGGTACTGAATGCGCAGCGGCAGTTCGAGCTGTAGCGGTCCGACCTGCCAATTTTTGGACTTGTTTTGAACTTCGCCGCCGCGCAATTGCATGGCGCCTTCGACGGATAGATTATCAAGGGTGCCCTGCGTTTTCACCGCGAAACCCAGCCGACCTCCAACCGCTAGCTGGTCCAGTACCGGAAAGCTCCTGTTCAATGTGTGCCGAATGAAGAACTCGAAAAATCCCGCAGGCTGAATGTCGTCGCTTTTAATTTCAAGGCGAAGGACGGGGAGCTTCGAGGTTTGTTCGATGTCACCCCGAGCGGCGACCGTGCCGACAGTTGCCAAGGCGAGATTCAACTGGCGCATTCTGAGCGCGTCCGCGCCGGGAATGTAGTCACCATCGAATTGCAACGAGGGGCGCTGCGATTTCAAATCGCCATAGAATTTTCCCCAGAGTATTTCTCCCTGTTCGATGTCTAGTTTGCCGGCTATGGAAGTTTCTTTTGTGTCGTGGCGGCGTGATATTTCGAAGCGACCGCCAAGGGTCAGGTTTTCGCCCACCCGGGTGCCATCCAGCGAGGCGAATCGACCCTGGTTGATGCGGATATGGCCGGCGGCCTTCATGGGCTCGCGGGCTTTGGCTTCCCACGTTCCATTGATGCGCAGGTCTTCAGCCGAAATAGGCATCTGACTTTTTTGCCGGACCAGCAGTTTTTGCCCTGAGATCTGCACGTCGGTGGCACGAAATGCAGAGTTGGCCCATTCTACCGGCATCTTGAAACTGAGCGTCGCCAGAGAGAACTGCTCGCTTCGAAGTTGCATGCCCGAACCTTGGACGGTGCCCTGGATCGCCATCGAGCGCCAGGCTCCGCGAAGCTCCAGGTCGGCGTCGAGAAGCCCATCGGAAGCGAGCACATTTGCCGGGCTGGGAAGCAAAGACTTTAGCGGCTCAAGCGGAACCTTGCGGAGACTTACTTTGGTCCTGGAGAAAGTGATTTCCGGGATAAATTCAACTTGCCCCGTGCCGTTGGCATCGCCAAGGGGGGACTGCAAGCGAAAGGATCGCAGTCCCAACTTCTGATCAGCCATCACGAAATTCCCTTCGAGAACGAGCGTGGTTGTTCCTTTGGGCAGGGCGATGGGTAAAAAACGCATTTGTGGAGGCAGTTCCGTTGCCACGATCTTGGCATCGACATCGGCCTCGTTCCGATTGGCGCCAAGGTCGGCGCGCAGGTCGAAATGGCCGCTGAATTTTTCGCCTTCCATCATCATCCCGCTTAGCTTGCCGGTGGCGGCGATGCGCAGAGATTCGTCGTCTTTCTTGCTGAGCTTGATCTCGGCCTCAAGTGCGCCGGGCGCGCGCTGCTTGGGCTGTGCGAAGTTCCTTAAAGCTTTGCCCGGCGGCTGCTCGACGCGGATCGTAGCTAGTTTCTCCTTCCCATCGCCTGTGAGAACGACCTCGGCTACGCCCTGGAGCCACGGGACATCGGCGCGCAAATTCAAGCCGGTTGCCTGGCCGAGATTTACATTCTCCGCATTCATGGCCAAGGACCGGAAATCGACGGAATTACCGCTGTCTAGTTGTAAGACGAGCGCGCCGTCTTCGATATTCAGATGCCGAATGCTGATGTCCAAGGCCGGTTCTTTGGTCGCATGCATTAGTTCATTGAGATCCAGGTTTAGAGTCGGCTTTTCGACGCGCAGACGATGGATCGTTTTCGAAAACAAGGCGAGAGGGCTGAGCACCACCCTGATGCGGTGGGCTTGCAGAACGGGTTTAGAGGCTTTTGAAGCCGTGACCGCGATCAAGGTTAGCCGCAGCAGCGGATCGAGCCACAACTGCCCGGCGGCAACCTCATAACCGGTCCGTTCCGCCAGCTCGATCTTCAGCCATTTCTGGAAGCGCGCCGAATTAACGGTTGACAGAAACGCAATGTAAGTGAAAAGCAGGATGGCGAGAATGCCAACCGTCGCTCTGAACGCCGCGGGTTTCAAAGCCGTCATAGTTCAACGATACCCGTTGGTGGTTTGACGAGCAATCAACGTCAAAGTTGCGCCCCGCGAGTTTGGGTTGTCGGCATCCGTAGCGTGGCGCTTAATTTGACTTTGCGCTCTCGCCTGCCATATAAGTCACGCCTGGGCTCGGCGCGCCGGTGGTCGAAAGCGCGCGAAATCAGACGAAAATTCACGAGAAAGGAGAGGGTCGTTTATGCTGAGCGAGTTTAAGCAATTTGTCATGAGAGGGAACGTCGTTGACCTTGCGATCGCAGTGATTATCGGCACAGCGTTCGGCAAGATTGTTGCTTCTTTTGTCGAAGACGTGCTTATGCCGCCCATCGGTTTGGCGCTCGGCAAAGTGGATTTTTCAAATTTGTTCATCAACCTGTCGGGCCAAGACTATCCCAGCGTGGCCGTGGCAAAGGCAGCCGGCGCGGCCACCCTCAACTATGGAATATTCTTGAATCACATCATCAATTTCCTGATCATTGCGTTTGCGATTTTTTTGTTGATCAAGCAAATCAACCGAATGCAGGAGCCGGCGCCGGCGACCAAAGATTGCCCGTACTGCTTTTCAAGTATTCCGCTCAAAGCAACGCGCTGCCCCCATTGCACTTCCGATCTAAACTAACTCGCGGAACGGTTAATTTCTATGCCCAGGGTCGTGTTGAACTCCCATTTGTATTCAGGATGATCGGCTGCGCCGGCGATTCGCTGCCCGACCCGGCCTAACCGTGCCTGCCACTCCCGGTTTTGAGAAAGCTTTTGTTTGTTGGGGGTCCCCTTATAAGCGTCGTTGCCGGGCTGGGATTCTTGTGATTCCGAAGCGACGTTGAACCGATAGCGGCCCGTCGGCTGGACGGTTTGGCAGGCAAGCGGTGCAAAAAGAAACACAACAATAAACGAAGCCACTTCGAGGGCGGGGTTTTGACCCCGCCCTTGACCAAAGGGGAGGCTCGCCCCCTTTGGAAACCCCATAATGTTGTTCCCGACTCAAGAGGCGGGGTTTACATGAAATGAATTTAAAAAAAGGGCATTTTTCACTTGACAACAATTCTTACTTAAACTACTTTAGGCCAAATTTTGCGACAGGTTTCCGGGGAGGCAGAGATGCTAAAGAACAGATATCTGGCCCTTGCCGCAGCGGGTTTTTTCCTATCGGGCTGCACTGGGGTGTTGACGAAAAATCAGGCGGCAGTGGTTGGCGCCACTGTTTGCGGACTTGGTGGAGCGGCTGCCGCGGGAATAGGCACGCACAACTCAGGACACAAGCTCAGTGAGGGTCAAGCGATTCCCATCGGCGCAATTACCGGCGCTTTGATCTGCGGTGGGCTTGCATATCTTTTGACGGAGGATGTGAAGCCGAAACCGGCGCCACCGCCGCCTCCACCGCCTCCACCTCCGCCGGCGCCGAAACCGAAAGCGAAGCCGGCTCCACCGCCTCCTCCTCCTCCGCCACCTCCAAAGCCGGCGCCGAAACCGAAACCAGCGCCGAAGGTCGAGCGCACGATCATCCTTGACGACGTGCTCTTCGATTTCGACAAGAGCAACGTGAAGCCGGAAGCCGCGGCGATTTTAGATCGCCTGGTTGCCTTCATGAACGAGAATAAGGACAAGAAGGCGGCGCTTTCCGGGCACACCGACAATGTCGGCACGGATGCGTACAACCAGAAGCTTTCGGAGCGGCGCGTAAATTCGGTCAGGGATTATGTGGTTAAGAAGGGCGTCGCTAGCGGTCGGGTCTCGGGCCAGGGATTCGGCGAATCGAAGCCCATCGCCGACAACAAGACTAAAGAAGGCCGAAGTAAGAACCGCCGGGTTGAAATCAAGGTCAACTAAGCTATAGGCGCCACCATGACAATGCGGACGTCAATGGGAATGAAAACCATTCTGCTGGCGTCCGCATTGTTTTTTCCCGCCCTCTCCTTCGCGCAAAATTTGAGCTTCAAAGAAATTGAAGCGCGGGTGCTGGAGTACCGCAATTGGCTGGACAACGTTGGCTCCAACGGTTCCCGCTTATGGGTGCGGCTCGATAGCACAAAAAGGCCGCACCGGCTCTACGTCGGTGAAGGATTTCAGCGCGCAGAGTACCAAGAAAAGGAAAACTTCATAGAAGTTTTCTCGCGTTTTCTCGCCGGCCATCCGGACAAGAACATGCTCATCGATATTTTTGACTTCTCCTCCGGCAAGCTTATCGGTGAGTACGGCTTCGGCGGCTTTAAGCTTTTCTAAAGTTTCCTCTTCATCGGGATTTACTTTCCGCCATTGCTGCCGATCTGGAGTCGGTGGTTTTCTAGACCGCACGTTCAAAGTTCAAAGTGGCGCCTTCGGCGCGGTTCAAGGTTCAGGGTTCAAGGTTCAACGACCCGTCCCCACCTTGAACTTTGAACATTGAACGTTGAACAGAAGCTATTGAACCTTGAACCCAACCGTCACTCGGGGTTAGCCCAACTTCCGCACTGTTTTGACCAATTCGGGGGGATCGTATCCGTAAGTCCTTGGTTTTCTTCAAAGGACTTCTCCGATTTTGAAGATAGTGACTAATTATTTTCAGAATTGTTCAGAATTTCATTGACAGAATGATCTATCATCACTATTGTAGTGGCCAATGTATATCCGAACCACCAAACGGGTCTACAAAGGTAAAAGCTACACCAACCACCTGCTCGTTGAGTCGGTACTGACTGCCAAAGGTCCGCGACAACGCACGATCTGTTCGCTCGGTAGCCTCCAACCCGCTCCGCACGAGCAGTGGCTGGCCCTCGCTCACAAGATGGAGTCGGCC
>DASWHT010000494.1:0-5176 GCA_036398075.1 Binatia bacterium
CGGGAGCTCGCGGAGCACCGTAAGTACATCGAGTCTCTCGAAAAACGCTTAGCGGCGCAGGAAACCAAAGCTGCGGCGAAAGAAAAGGAGCCCGCTCTGGAGGCCGGCTATGACGATGGCTTTTACATCAAAAGCAAAGACAAACCCTTTTCAATGGTGTTCAACGGCTTCGGACAGTTTCTCTATTCGCTGAACAATCCCAATGGCGGCAGTGTCAGCCATGGTTTTGACGTGGCGTTGGCGCGACTGGCGATATCGGGAAATGTTTTCGATCCAAAATTGATGTACTTCATGCAGCTTCAAGGGAGCACTTTGGGCAACAACAATAACATCACCATGCTCGATTGGTGGTTGAAGTATAGTTTCGCGCCCGAGCTCGGCGTTCAGGGCGGGCGCTTCGTGCTCCCTTACAGCCGGCAGTTTTACACCCATCCGGGCAACCTGCTCTTCGCCGATCTCTCGGAAGCAGATTACGCTTTCAACTTGCCCCGATCGATCGGCGGCCACGTTTCCGGAAAGCTGGGGCCGGTTTCTTATCATGGCGCGGTGCTGAACAGCATTCGCGCCCTCGATGCGCCGGGACAGCAAAACTTCGGCAGCCAGATTGGAGTTCTTGGGCGCTTGGAGTTCGATATTCTCAAACCCTACGGCTATTACGAGACCGCGCCGAAGCCGGTGACGGAGCCACAGCTGTCGGTAGGGGTGGCCGTGGCTTACAACCCGATCGACGGCGGCTCGGGATTCCAAAACTTGGTTGCGGGCGATACGACGACCAACGTGACCGTCGATCTGGGTTTTCGCAGTGGTGGATTTACGCTTCAGGGCGCCGGCTACTACCGCCACGACAACTTCACCACCGCAGGTCTCAAGAACGGCAACGATTGGGGCTACTATTCCCAAGCCGGCTACTATTTGATTCCGCAAAAGCTGGAAGCAACGGCGCGCATCTCGGGGTGGATTTCGACACGCTTAACGCGTCAGGGGTCTTTCGCAAGACGACCGCCTATACGGCAGGGTTCAATTATTATATCCACGGCCATAACCTCAAATTTCAGACCGATTATAGCTTCCTGGACAACGATCGATTTAGCGGCCAACCCAAGGCGCGCGACAGTCATCGGTTCAGATTCCAAACCCAATTTCTTTTCTAAGCGGAGATAACGAGCGGCAAATCGCGATAGCAAACAACAAATCAGGCGAGCAAATGCCTCAGGGGCCAGACCGTGAAGGAGGACAAAAAGATGAAGACGGAGCAATTTTCGAAGCTCGGAAATCGATCTCGGTGGGCAAGCCGGCGCAATTTCCTAAAGCTGCTGGGCGTGGCCGCGGCGGCGGCCAGCCTCGGCTTTCCAGCGCTGTTGAAAGCCAAGGGCAATACCATCAAAATCGGCGTGCTTCATTCGTTGAGCGGCACCATGGCCATCAGCGAAACCGTTCTCAAAGACGTAACGTTGATGGCAATAGAAGAAATCAACGCGAAGGGCGGCGTGCTCGGCAAGAAACTTGAACCCGTCGTCGTTGACCCGGCATCGAACTGGCCGCTGTTCGCTGAAAAGGCGCGGCAACTCTTGACCCAGGACAAGGTGGCGGTGGTGTTCGGCTGCTGGACTTCGGTTTCGCGCAAGAGCGTCTTGCCGGTGTTCGAAGAACTCAACGGATTGCTGTTTTATCCGGTGCAGTACGAAGGCGAAGAACTGTCGAAGAACGTTTTTTACACCGGTGCCGCCCCCAACCAGCAGGCTATTCCGGCGGTCGAGTATTTGATGTCGAAGGACGGCGGCGGCGCCAAGCGCTTCGTCCTGCTCGGCACCGATTATGTTTATCCGCGCACCACGAACAAGATCCTGCGGGCCTTCCTGAAGTCGAAAAATATTCCCGAGGCCGATATTCTGGAAGAGTACACGCCGTTTGGCCACTCGGACTACCAGACGATCATCGGCAAAATTAAAAAGTTCGCCGGCGAAGGGAAAAGGACCGCGGTGATTTCCACCATTAACGGCGACTCCAACGTGCCTTTTTATAAGGAGCTCGGCAACCAGGGTCTCAAGGCCAAGGATGTGCCCGTGGTGGCGTTCTCCGTCGGCGAAGAAGAACTGCGCGGTGTCGATACCAAGCCCCTGGTGGGTCATCTGGCAGCGTGGAACTATTTCATGTCGCTGAAGAATCCGACCAACGACGAGTTCACCAAAAAATGGGCCGCCTATGCCAAGGCGAAAAATCTTGCCGGCCACAAGGATAAGCCGATAACCAACGATCCCATGGAAGCGGCCTACGTCGGCATGTACATGTGGAAACAGGCGGTGGAAAAAGCGAAGACCACCGACGTGGACAAAGTGATCACTGCGGTGGGGGGGCAAAGTTTCAAGGCGCCGTCGGGTTTCACAATAAAAATGGACGAAAAGAATCATCACCTCCATAAGCCGGTGTTCGTCGGTGAAGTGAAGGCCGATGGCCAGTTCAACGTGGTCTGGAAAACCCCCGGTCCGATCAAGGCCAAACCTTGGAGTCCGTATGTCCCCGGTAACGACAAAAAGAAGGATGAGCCGGTACTCGCGGCCAAAAAGTAGGAAGTGTTTTTCACGCTCAACGGCGGCGCGCCGGCGCCGCCGTTGTTTTTCCTCCCACCTGTCGATAATAATCCCACCGTGACCCGGCGGGTAATTTCCAACCTGATTGTTCCTCGCGGACGGTGGGCCATCGTCTTGGTATGGGCCTGGCTCATCTGTGCGGCCGCCGCGGCGCATGCCCCAGTAGCGTATGCATTGGACGAAGCCGTCATAAACCAGCTGGGCGCCGAGGATAGTGACGCCAAACTGGAGGCAATCAATAAGATTGCCGCGGCGGGTGACGCGGCGGCGATTCCTATTCTAAAGGCGATGCAAAGTGACGCCCTGCAGCGCTTCAAAGGCAGGGTGGTCATCGTCATCGACGGCAAAGTCAGCGACGCGTTGACCGGCACCGCCGTTGACGCGCCGCCGGAGAATCTCGAAGCCATCGTCGTCAATAACCGGGTGCGCGGCGCTGTCGACGGCGTCTTGGCGGCGTTGCAGTTACTGTCGCCGGAGCGCCAGGAGCGCCTTGCCGCCGCGAAGACGGTCGCCGGTGAGGCGAGCGAAGAAATGTTGCCGCTGATCCGGCGCTCTCTCGAAAGGGAAGCGGACGGGGAAGTGAAAGGGTTGCTCGCCCAAGCGCGGGCCGCCATCGAGATCAAAAGCCCCGACCCGGCGTTGCGCCGCGAGGCGGCCCGGTTGCTGGGGGAGAGCGCTAACCCACAAGCGCAACAGCTGCTCAGAGAATTGCTGCAGAAATCCCCCGATGGCAATTTAGCGGAGCCCGACGCCGGCGTGCGCGCCGAAGCGGAGAAAGCGCTTAAAGCCATAGAGCGGCGATTCTTGATTCCGCAGGTCCTGGGCGCCTTGTTCAGTGGCGTAAGTCTGGGCAGCGTGCTTTTGCTGGCGGCCTTGGGACTGGCGATCACCTTCGGACTCATGGGCATCATCAACATGGCCCATGGTGAAATACTCATGCTCGGCGCCTATGCGACCTATATAGTGCAGAACTTGTTCCGCGCTTATGTGCCGGATTTTATCGATTGGTATTTGCTCGCCGCCGTGCCCGTGGCGTTCCTGGTTTCGGCCCTGGTGGGCGTCATACTGGAGCGCGGCGTCATCCGTTTTCTCTATGGCCGCCCGCTGGAAACACTGCTGACCACGTGGGGCATCAGCTTGATCTTGATTCAATTCGTGCGCATGGTTTTTGGCGCGCAAAACGTCGAGGTCGCCAATCCGACCTGGATGTCCGGCGGCTTCGATCTCGGCGGCGACGTGGTGCTTCCCTACAACCGGATCGTAATCATATTTTTCGCCGCCTTCGTTGTCTTCTTGATGTGGATCTTTCTGGCGCGCACAAGACTGGGTCTCTACGTGCGCGCGGTCACTCAAAACCGCAGCATGGCCGACTGCATGGGCATTCCGACCCCGCGCGTCGATGCGCTCACCTTCGGCCTCGGTTCCGGCATCGCGGGTCTGGGCGGCGTGGCGTTGTCGCAGATCGGCAACGTCGGACCTGATCTCGGCCAGGGCTACATCGTTGATTCGTTCATGGTGGTCGTGCTCGGCGGAGTCGGCCAACTGGCGGGAACGATTATCGCCGCCGTCGGTCTGGGCGAGATCAATAAGTTCCTGGAACCGTTCACGGGCGCCGTGCTCGGCAAGATTTTCGTGTTGATTCTCATCATCTTATTTATTCAAAAGCGGCCCCAGGGAATGTTTGCTTTGAAGGGCCGAACCGTAGAGAGCTGACATGGGAGCGATTACCGCCGCAATCGCACAACTGTACGGCCGGCGCGGGTGGCTGGGCATCGCGCTGTTCGCCGTGATTGTCTTCGCCGTGATCCCGGTCTTGCGCCTGGCGGTGCCCGCTGGTCACACGCTCCATGTCTCGGACTACCATGTGCTCCTGATCGGCAAGATCATGTGTTACGCCATGGTGGCCTTGGCGATGGATCTAATCTGGGGCTTCGTCGGCATCCTATCCCTTGGGCACGGTCTGTTCTTTGCGCTTGGCGGTTACAGCATGGGCATGTATCTCATGCGCGAGATCGGCGCCGAAGGACAGTACCGCAGCCATCTGCCGGATTACATGGTGTTCCTCGATTGGCAAGAATTCCCCTGGTACTGGGCGGGCACGGAGTATTTCTCGCTCGCGCTGCTCAAGATCCTGCTCGTGCCGGGGTTGTTGGCGTTCGTCTTCGGCTGGTTCGCGTTCCGCTCGCGCATCAAGGGGGTGTACTTTTCGATCATCACGCAGGCGTTGACCTTCGCGTTCATGCTGTTGTTTTTCCGCAATAACACCGGTTTTGGCGGCAACAACGGCTTCACCGATTTCAAGCGGATTCTCGGTTTCTCTCTGGCCCACCCGGGAACCAGGGTCGCCATCTTCGCGGTGACCGGATTGTTGCTCATCTTGGCGCTTTTGCTTTGCCGCTACATCGTTACTTCAAAACTCGGCCGGGTGCTGGCGGCGATTCGTGACGCCGAGTCGCGCACAAGGTTCTCCGGTTACAACACGCGCGATTACAAACTGTTCGTGTGGACCCTCTCAGCGGTGTTGTGCGGTATCGCCGGCGCGCTGTACGTGCCGCAGGTCGGCATTATCAATCCGAGCGAAATGTCGC
>DASWHT010000495.1:0-5491 GCA_036398075.1 Binatia bacterium
TTCGCCTCTCTCGACGGCGCGCCTACGCATTTGTTTTTTGCCTTGATTGCCCCTGAGGACGGCGCTGCGGATCATCTCAAGGCGATGGCGCGTATTTCCCGCCTCTTAAAAGATGCGGCTTTCCGCGATCGGCTGCTGAAAGGAACATCCGGCAAAGAGCTCTTTGACATCATCACCGCGGAGGACCAGAAGTTCTAACTGTCTATGGCGGAATCTCTGGATATCGTCATCGTCACGGGGCTCTCCGGCTCGGGGAAAAGTCTTGCCATCCGCGCTTTCGAAGATAATGGTTTTTTCTGCGTCGATAATCTGCCCGCTCTCCTAATTCCGAAATTTATCGACCTCTGCCAAGATCACCGCGAAGGAGTCGCCCGCATCGCGCTGGGAGTGGACTTGCGCGGCGAGCAGTTTCTCCAATCTTGGCCAAACGTGCTGGCGCAAATGCGCACCGCGGGCCACCATATCCAGGTCCTATTTTTCGACGCTTCCGATGACGTGCTGCTCAGGCGCTTCAGTGAAACGCGGCGGCCCCATCCGCTGGCGGGGAATGAATCGATTCAAGACGGCATTTGCCGCGAACGTAAGGCGCTGGAAGCGATGCGCGCTCTGGCGGACAAAATTATCGACACCAGCGATTTCACCGTGCACCAGTTGAAGCAGGAAATCGAGCAACAGTTCTGCCAGGCGCCGTTCTCGCGGCGCATGGCGGTTTTTTTGACGTCCTTTGGCTATAAGTACGGCATTCCGCACGACACGGACATCATCTTGGACGTTCGCTTTCTGCCCAATCCTTACTTCGTCAATGAGCTGCGCGAGAAAACCGGCCTGGACTCTGAGGTTAGAGACTACGTTCAGCAAAATGATGACACGCGCGCGTTTCTCGACCGTCTGTATGCCCTTCTCGAATTTACCTTGCCGCTCTACGAGAGGGAGGGCAAAAGTAGCCTCACCCTGGCGCTTGGCTGCACCGGTGGAAGGCACCGTTCCGTGGTGTTGGTGGAGAATCTACGGCAGCGGCTGAGCCGGGGGCAATTGCGCATACACGTCAAGCACCGCGACATCGACAAGTGACCGCATGGGCAAAGTCATAAAAAAACTGGAGATCCAGAACAAGCTTGGCCTTCACGCCAGGGCCGCGGCTTTGTTCGTGCAAACGGTCAATAAATTCTCCTCACAGGTGACCGTCAGCAATGACGGCCAGGCCGCGGATGGCCGAAGCATCATGGACATGCTGACCCTTGGGGCGGCGCAGGGCAGCAAAATCCAGGTCGAAGTGACCGGCGAGGACGCCGACAAGGCGCTGCGGGCCATCGAAAAGCTGCTCGACAGCCGGTTCAACGAGAACGAGTAAGGTTGATTCACCTACTCTTATCCGCTATACAAAACAGATTCATTTTTCGGTGAAGGCGACCCTGGAGGTAGGCTCAATGGCAGGGAAAGATTTTTTATTTACGTCTGAATCCGTTTCCGAAGGCCATCCCGATAAACTCTGCGATCAAGTCTCCGACGCGATCCTGGACGCTCATCTAGCGGGCGACCCTGATAGCCGCGTCGCGTGCGAGAGCCTGGCCAAAACCGGAATGATCGTTGTCGCCGGGGAAATCACCAGCAACGCGAAGGTCGGCTATGTCGATATCGTGCGCGAAGTGGTGCGCGAGATCGGCTATACCGATTCCGCGATGGGGTTCGACGGTAGCACTTGTGCGATCTTGACCGCCATCGAGCAGCAGTCACCGGATATTTCGCAGGGCGTCACCGAAGGCGAGGGCCTGCACAAGGAACAGGGCGCCGGAGACCAGGGCATGATGTTCGGTTATGCCTGCGATGAAACGCCCGAGCTCATGCCGTTTCCGATCCAGATGGCGCACAGCCTGGTCAGATACCTGGCCAAGATTCGCAAAGGCGGCGAGGCGTACTTTCTCAGACCCGACAGCAAATCCCAGGTCACGGTGGAATACCGAGACGGGAAACCGGTGAAGGTTAGAAACGTCGTGATCTCCACGCAGCACAGCCCCGAAGTCGAGTATCGGAAGTTGAGAGAAACCATTATCGACGGCGTGATCAAAGCCGTTATCCCAGCCGAGTATCTCGACCAAGATACCATTTATCATGTCAATCCAACCGGTCGCTTCGTGGTCGGCGGGCCTCAAGGCGACTGCGGTCTCACGGGACGAAAAATCATTGTCGACACATACGGCGGCATGGGACGGCATGGCGGCGGCGCTTTCTCGGGGAAAGACCCGTCGAAGGTTGACCGGAGCGCGGCTTACATGGCGCGCTACGTGGCGAAAAATATCGTCGCCGCGGAATTGGCTCAGCGCTGCGAGGTGCAGCTTGCCTACGTCATCGGCGTCGCGCAACCGGTCTCCGTGCTTGTCGAAACCTTTGGTACCGCGGCGATTCCCGAAGCGCAGATCGCCAAAATCGTCCAAGACCACTTCGATCTGAGCCCCAAAGGCATTATTAAGACACTCGATCTCAAACGTCCCATCTATCGTGCCACGGCAGCGTACGGCCATTTTGGCCGCACGCCGGTGGAAGGGCAGTTTACCTGGGAAAAGACCGATCGTGCGGCGGAACTCAAAAAAGCGGCGGCCAAAGTATAGTTATCACTCGGTGAGGGAAAATTTTCCGGATGGCAAAAAACTACGACGTCAAAGATTTCAAACTGGCGCAAACCGGGCGCAAACGCATACTCTGGGCCGCACAGGACATGCCCGTGCTGCGACGGGTGCGCGAACGTTTCCAAAAAGAGCAGCCGTTACAGGGAATGCGCTTCTCGGCTTGTCTCCATGTGACCGCGGAAACCGCCAACCTGGTGCAGACCCTAAAAGCCGGCGGGGCCAACGTTGTGCTGTGCGCCTCCAATCCGTTATCGACGCAGGACGATGTCGCGGCTTCATTAGTACAGCACGACAAGATTTCCACCTACGCGATCAAGGGTGAAGACAACAAGACATATTACAAGCACCTGCGCGCGGCCCTCGATCACAAGCCGGTGATTACCATGGATGACGGCGCCGACCTGGTGTCGATGTTACACACCAGCTACACGCAGCTCATTGCCAACTTGATCGCGAGCATGGAGGAGACGACCACGGGTGTCATTCGCCTGCGCGCTTTGGAAAAAGAAGGAGCGCTTAAGATTCCCGTGATCGCCGTCAACGACGCGGCCACCAAACATCTATTCGATAACCGCTACGGCACCGGCCAATCAACCATCGACGGCGTCATCCGGGCCACCGATATGTTGATCGCCGGCAAGCATGTTGTCGTCGCCGGCTACGGCTGGTGCGGCAAGGGGGTGGCGTCGCGCGCGCGCGGCATGGGTGGAAAGGTCATCGTTACTGAAGTCGACCCGGTGCGGGCCCTCGAAGCGGCCATGGACGGCTTTGAAGTGATGACGATGAAGGCGGCCGCCAAAATCGGCGATTTATTCATTACGCTCACCGGCGACATGCATGTCATTGCCGCGGATCATCTAAGAGTCATGAAGAACGGCGCAGTGATCTGCAACTCCGGCCACTTCGACATTGAAATTGATCTTAAAGCGCTCGCCAAGCTCGCTCGGAAAGTCGAAAAGAACGTGCGCAACTTCGTTGACGCCTATCATCTGCCCGGCGGCAAAACGATTTATCTGCTCGGTGAAGGCCGGCTCGTCAATCTTGCGGCGGCGGAAGGGCATCCGGCGTCGGTCATGGATATGAGTTTCGCGACCCAGGCGCTGGCGTCGGAGTGGGCGGTAAAAAACCAGAAAAAGCTGACGCCGCAGGTATACGAGGTGCCCGTCGCCGTCGAGAATTGGGTGGCCAAGCTCAAACTCTCTTCGATGGGAATTCACATCGATGCCCTGACCAAAGAGCAAGCCAAGTATCTTTCGTCCTGGGACCACGGCACATAATTCAAACTCTCGGTTCAAGGTTCAATGTGGCGCCTTCGGCGCGCTTCAAGGTTTAGGGTCAAAGGGGGGGGACGTTAAACTTTGAACGTTGAACAGGCGAAGCCGTTGAACTTTGAACGGCGCGCGCAGTGCGCACTTGACGCAGCCTGCGGGCGGGATTAGATAAAGGCGGGTAGCTAATCTCAATCCCCCGTACAGGAGGTTGTTTATGAGCAGTCAGAGCGCCGTGCAGAAATTTATCGCGTCCGCCCGCAGCCTTCACGCCGAAGAGAAAGACGCGGCGAAACGCTGGGAGAAAATGACGCCGCTACTTCAAGAGTTATTGGCCGATCCGTCGGTGCAAGAGCAATCGAGGAGCTGGCCGGATTGCTCCCAGGGCGGTGAGCGCGCCGAGAACTTACTCTTCTATGAGGATCCGGATTACAAGTTTGTTATCAACGGCCTGATCAAGGCGCCTCACACACGCACGGCGATTCATGACCACGCGCACAATTGGACTCTTTACGGAGTGCTCGACGGCAATGAGAACATTGAACGCTATGAGCGCGTAGACGATCGGTCCAAACCCGACTATGCCGAAGTCCGCAAAACGGTTAACGTCAAGGTCGGCGCCGGAAAGATCGATTTGGTGCCGCCTTATGAAATTCACGCCGAAGAAAGCGGCGACGAGCGCACGGTCGCAATCATAGTTCGCGCGGAAAAGGCCGGCGGATTTTTGCAGGGCCGCTACGATCCCGCAACCAACAAGTACTGGCAGGGTTACGGGCCCAGGCAGCTCCCCCACGAGCTGAAATAATTGTTTTGGCTTTTGAACGATGGTTGGTTCCACGCATTCGCGCGACGGAGTGCCTAGATGTAGGGGCGGGTTTCAAACCCGCCCTTGTGCCGTGACATTTTAATGTCGGAATTTTTTTGGGTCGTACGCATACCGACAGTTCCGCGCGTAGTTGAAGCTAGCGGAGGGTTCCATGGCAACTACGGAAAATAGCGGTAAACCCCGCATCGCGGTCTTCTCTGGCCCCACTGCCACGATTCAAAACAGTGAACCGCTGGTTACCAGCAACAAAGCGCGCGAGAAGTACGGCTTGTCTTTGCGCATGAACGCAGACGGCGCGCCGATGCGTTTCGACAGTCTGCGCGCCCAGCGTCTGGCCGCGCCGGTGACCGTCTATGTCGAGCAATTTAGCGCTCATCCGCTCGAACGCGACGCCGCCGAGCTTTATGCGCCGCCCGACGGCTATCTCGACGCCGCTGGCGTATTTCACAAGGACCGTACCAGCCCCAATGATAAACCCGTTTACGAAGTAACGCTCAAGCCGGAAGACGGGCTTTATCCATTGCCCTATATGGCGCGGCAAGCCAACGGGCAAGCGTGGGAAGAAGACGGCACTGAAAAAGGTGCGCCGGCCGAGCGCACGCGGGTGCCGTTTTTCCCCGATGGCGCACGGCTCTTCGAGGAGATCGATCGATTGGGAATCTCCGACAGCGGCGTGGGCTGCTCGTTGTCCGCAAAAGCTGATTTTGATTTCTATCGCGCCGCGCCGTCCGGCGGGTACATGAAAGGTCTCGCGGCAGCTCTGCGCACGGACG
>DASWHT010000496.1:0-5756 GCA_036398075.1 Binatia bacterium
AAAGCGCACGATCTCGTTCGCGTAATAACTTCTATCCGGATTGCCGAACAGCAAACCCAAAACCCGGCGCTGGGTCTTGGTAAACAAGACATCGGACGGCCTGGATTTCTTCATTCCCATTTTGGGAATGATAGCTCCCAAAGTAGGTACGCACAACGACAGGCCACTCGGCGCTTGGTGCATCGGAAACTTTGGATTCGCTCATTGCCGCCTTCTCCAATTTATCGCCGCCCACCGCCGTGTCTGCCGGACGTAAATTAAATGACCCCCGGCAAAGCCGGGGGCTTACGTTGGGTGAGTGCCTCAAAGGCGCCAGTAACGCCGTGAGCCGCCTGAAGGCGGCGGATTTTTTCTCCTTCCCCCTTGATGGGGGAAGGTTGGGATGGGGGTGAGACGTGAGGGTCCGTGCACACGGTTGACGCTGCACCCCCACCCTCGCCCTCCCCCTTCCAGGGGGAGGGAAATATATTTGTAGCGAGCGCCGCATAGAGCCTGCCCCCGCGAAGGCGGGGGTCAAACCTCGGTGAGTCCCCCGGCAGAGCCGGGGTTTACCTTAAAACTGAATTAGGGCCGGCATGTCCCTCGGGTCGTGGATGGGATTGACCGACGGCGCGCATCCCCCGGCGCAGGCCGAGGAACACGTGCAAGGGAAAGTGCGAGTGGTTTACCTTCAGAGATGGATCAAATAGGCGGCCAGCGCCATGAGCGCGAGGGCGACCGCCTGCACTTCAACGCGCGCGAGCATCAGCTTGCCGCTATGATGCTGATCCTGTTCGCCGCCGCGCGTCATGGAAAATATACCCAAGAAGAACACCATTGCCGTTGCGATTGCCAGGATTATCCCAATTGCATTGAGCACCATGGTCAGACCTCCGCCGATAGACCGGTACAAACATATTATCCGAGAATGCGGCCGACGCCAGCGTTTCGACGTATGTCATTCTTTCCAAACGTCAGATTGTTCCGACCGTCAGCCCGGGAAATCCAACTCGCGCTGACGCCTAATCGCAAGAACCCGCACCAGATTCCGATCGGGCAAGAAACGATACAGCGCTACATAACCGGTCTTTCCGTAGGAGATAACCAGCTCGCGCAGCTCGCCTTCCACGCGCCGACCAACCAACGGATGATCCGAAAGCATCTCGACCGCCTCGCGAATCGCGACGGCGGCACCGGCCGCGGCGGCGGGATCGTGCTCCGCCAGAAACGCGAAGGCCCGCTCCAGATTGGCGAGCGCGTTCTCGCTGTAGACTATTTGCGCCACGCCTTGGGCCGGGACGCCTTCGGATTTCGGGCCAGGCGCTCCAACCAGGGGTGCACGTCTTCCGCGCGATAGACGGCAGCGCCCTCTTCAATGCCGACATCCGCCGCCAGCGCTTCACGTACAAATTCGCGCATCCGTTCTTCACGCGCGACTTCGCGTTCCAGCGCCTCCACCATCAGACTGTGCGCTGACCGACCGGTCTGCTTGGCCAGCCGCGCGATGCGCGCTTTAAGTTTGTCCGGCAGCTTGAGTGTCGTAATTGCCGTCATGAGATCGCTCCATCACAGGTAATACGATGGTACCACCCACGATCGTGTCGGGCGCGGGAGAACTTCAGAGGATTGCCGAGGTGGACGACTTCAGCACCGAAGACAATGTGATCGTGACGCGGGTGCCGATGAAAGCTGGCGTGCGCACGCCCCATGCGCGATTCGGCGATGCGTCTGCGCGGGCCTGTGTCGTGGGCCCGGCGGCGGGCACGGGTCGATGGCCGGTGCGGGTGATTCAGTAGCGTAGTAGAGTCGCGGACGATCGGGAGCGCGGTAGAATGCAGGGTCGCCGACACACGGAGGAAACGTGAAGAAAATAATCCTTATAGTCTTTCTTTTGGTCGTCGCCGCAATCGGCGCCGCGCTTTACTATGTCTTTACCAATCTGGACGCCATCGTAAAGGCCGCCATTGAGGACGTCGGCTCGCAAACCACGCAAACGGCCGTACGCGTCGATAAGGTCAAAATCACCTTAACCGACGGCGCCGGCACCATCAGCGGTCTTTCGATCGCCAATCCCAAGGGTTTCGAATCCCGCAATGCCTTCTTGCTCGGCGCGGTTGAAACCCAAATCGATATCAAGAGCCTGACCAAAGGCCCCATCACTATCGACAAGGTCGTCATTCGCAAACCGCAGGTCTTCTACGAAATGAGTAAGGACCGCGAGAGTAATCTGAACGAGCTTTACAAAAATATCGCCGCGGCCACCGGCGGCGGCGCGGACAAAACCGCTGCTAAGAGCGACGAACCGAAGCTCATCATTCGCCGTTTTCTGTTGAGCGACGCTACGGTTGAAGCCACCGTCGTACCGCTGAATAATAAAAAATACACCCTCAAGCTCCCGACCATCGAGCTGAAAGATCTCGGTGGAAAAAACGGCGCGACCCCATCCGAGATCTCGCGGCAAGTGCTCGACACCGTCACCCAACGCGCGCTCGCGGCGGTGAAGCAGGCGGGCATCGACCAGAAAGTGCAGGAGCTTAAATCCGAAGCACAGCAAAAGCTGGATACGAAAAAGGGCGAAGTCGAAAGCAAAGCCAAAGAGAAACTCAAGAACCTTCTGAAAAAATAGAAACCCGGGAGTAACGAAAAACATGGTCCGTGCCCAACCGGCCCCTACGAAGACCGAACTGCTCGACGCCGTCGGCGCTGCGCTCGCCGGCGATTGGCGACGCGCGCACAACATCGTGCAGCAATACGAAGACGACGCGCTCGCCTGCTGGGTTCACGCCGTGGTGCACAAGATCGAGGGCGATACTTCTAACAGCCGGTTCTGGTATTCGGAGATAGAGCGCTCGTACAACGAATTCGCCGACGCCAAACAGGAGCTGGTCGCCATCAAACGCGCGGTGGAGAGCGGGTAGATACCCGGACGATCTCGTGCGCACCGCCCGGGCCTCCGAGATCTTGGACAATCACCCAACACCCCCTCGCGCGGGTGAAGCAAGCGGGAATCGACGAGTGCAAGCGCTCAAGTCCGAAGTAGAAAAGAAGCTGGACACGAAAAAGGGCGAGGTTGAAAGCAAAGCCGAAGAGAAACTCAAAAACCTGTTGGGGAAATAAGAAACTCGGAGTGAGCGAGTTGAGAAAATAAATCTGGTCTGTGCCCGATTGTTCGGGCCTTTTGAAAGTGGACAATACCGAAAGAGGTGCCCGAGTCCCTCGCCCCGCCTGTTTTACGCCTATAGTGATACTGTACGTGCCACGGGGCAGCACGCGATAAAATCGAGGAATCACACCTATGGAAGGCATCAGCGACATCAAAATCGCGGGTATCGATGAAAAGCGCCCGCCGCGAATCCGCAAGGAACCGTACATCGACCTCTGCTTCCGGCTCGCGCACAAGGCGCCGGTTGACTGGTGTCACGATCTCATCGATTTCCAGGTCAAAGCGGGCTCTCCGGTAAAGATCGACACCAAAGAGTGCCTGTTCATCGAAACCTGGGTCCGAACGCCGGACGAGATCGTCGCGCATCTCCAGACGCTCAAGAAAGCCGTGGCGCAATGCAATGCGCGCTACATTGAAAAAATCGAGGCGCGCGAGCGCAATCGGGACGGCGACATCGATCGGCTGGCCCAGGAAGCCGGCCCCCAAGGGCAACTGAATCGCATCATCGCCGCGCTGGACTTCAGCGACTAACGCCGCGATGGCGGACCGGCTAAACAGAGCCGGAAAAAATATGTGTCAGAGAGGAACGGCACTTATTTAAACGAGAAACGCATGTCATCCGCGCGCGGACTACACACCGCCCACCAACTCCGGTCGTTTCGCACGCAGCCACTTCTCCACGGTTGAAGCCAATTCTTCCGCCGCACGTATCATGTCGAGTCGGAGAGAGTATTCGTTCTAAAGCAGGCTGCAAAACAGCTAATCGAACATCTCCAGGACCAAGCCTCCTGGCACGACATCATGTACGAGCTGTACGTGAAACAGAAAATCGAAGCCGGGCTTCAGGCGATCGCCGAAGGTCGCACCGTTCCGCACGAGGAAGTTAAACAGCGTCTGCTCAACAAGAAGCAGCGTTGATGAAGATTGCCTGGTCGGACATCGCCGAGGCCGACCTCGACGATCTCTACGACTACATCGTACTACGCCGAGCAGTTCGCATCCCGACTCATTGATGCCGTCGCCACGCTCACAGACCATCCCAACATCGGCCGCCACGTTCCGGAAGCAGAGGAACGTAACGACATTCGCGAACGCGCCGCGATCCGAGTGGTGAATCAGTCCCGGTTCGGCCATCTGGCACGCAGAGTGCGCATTGGCCTGTTCTGCGAGTCAGATGATGGCGACGGTGCTATTGGCGCTGACCCCGAAAGTCGCCAAAAGCCGTTCCGCCCTGGTTGCCGTTAACCTCGGCATTTTCTAGACTGTGCCTCATGCCTACTGTCCTTCGTACGCTTGGCTTTCGGTTCTTTTTCTTTAGCGGCGAAGGATCAGAACCTCCGCATATCCATGTGGAACACGGCGACAAAGTGGCGAAGTATTGGTTGAACCCGGTGGAGCTCGCCGGGTCCGAAGGGTTCAGGAGTCACGAGCTTACAAAACTTCGGGCACTGGTAATCGAACACCGAACTCTATTTTTGGAGAAATGGCATGGGCACTTTAGCAATTAAGTTCGATCCACACGCCGTGGACGTTCGCTTCACCAATGACGCGGTGTACTTCGTACTGGCCGACGGTCGCGAGATTTCCGCTCCGCTGGCCTGGTTCCCCAAACTGCGAGACGCGACCGACGCGCAACGACGCAACTGGCGGCTGATCGGGAAAGGAATAGGAGTTCACTGGCCGGACATAGACGAAGACATCGCGGTCGGCACGTTGATGCGGAACACATAGACAGTCACTGACGGTGTAGACTCGGTCCCGCCTGCCGCCGTCATTCGGCCATAAGACGATCGCCCACTCAGCGCTTATAGTGCTGCCTGCTCCAACACTGCACCGCCTCGTGTTTTGATTTCTTAGCTTGTAGGCGGGGCCAAAGAAGTATTCTCGGCCGAGAATATTAGGATAATTTCCTCTCTGACTCGGACTTTTGAGGCGTGGTTCGATGCCAGCCATCGGCTGCACAATATTTAATCCCTCTGAGGCGTACCCACTTCGCACATTTCGCAGTCCCTCGCTCTTACTCCTCGTTTCCTCGAATGGAGTTGAAGATTTCGCGCGCTAAGATTGAGAACGCTGTAGCCTGGAAATCCCTATCGTCCATATAACGCGTGACGATCTTGTCGTTTTCCCCCATTCTTTGAATCATC
Organism: Binatia bacterium; assembly: GCA_036398075.1. GTDB lineage: Bacteria > Desulfobacterota > Binatia > UBA9968 > UBA9968 > DATACQ01. Next base: position 5,290 of record DASWHT010000496.1, read on the forward strand.
AGCTCTTCAATTAGCTTGCGCACACCGAGCTCGAATTTATCGAGCGGGTTCGCGAGCGCGGTATCGATAACTTTGGGATGTTTCGTAGCCTTCTCTTTGATCTGCTCGAAGAACAATCGATCTTCGTCTGTGAACTCGGTACCGAATCGTTCGTTCAAGACTTCAATAATTTCGGAGAGCGGCGCTTTCTCGTCTTTAGCCCTCCCGGTTCCGACCTCGGTCGGGCTCTTTACTCCGGTGATGTCGCCTTCGCGCAATTCGATCGCGCCCGAAAAAACTCGCTCCAGTCTGTAGAACTGAAGACCCACTTCGTCTGTTATGTCCACCCTGAATTCTTCGATAGCGATCATCGCCTGTTTGATGGCCTTGGCGATATTCTTCTCCTCCGGGAGCTTTAGCAGGTAGTCGTAACGGGCGTGGTCCGGAAGATAGAAGCCGCACTTCTCGATGGCGATTTCGGACATCGG
>DASWHT010000497.1:0-2729 GCA_036398075.1 Binatia bacterium
ATCGATGCGTCCATGCGCCGGAACGCCGGCGTCATTAGCATGACTTTGGTGGAAATGGCGTTGGCCATGATGTGCGCCCAGATAATCCCCCAAAAGGAATATATGTCGAAGTTCAGTGCGCCGAAAAAGGGCACGCTCCGCAGCCAATTGTTGATCAAGCCCGTGCTCGGATCGAGCAGCAACATCCAACCAAAGGTAGTGGCCAGATTCGGCAGGAAGAATGAAATCCAAAAGCCGAATTCAAAGGCGTTGGCAAAATAAATATTCGTGCGCGCCAGCAACCAGGAGATGAAAATACCGCTCGGCAGGGCAATTATTTGCAGGACGATGCCGATTTTCACGCTGTTCCAAAGAGAGCGCCAAATCCCGGGTTCCTGGAAAGCCGCGCGCCACGCCCCCAAGCCATAGACTTCGGGCTCCGCAATGGTCGCCGTGTTAAAACTATTGATGACGATCAGGATCAACGGATAGAGAACGTAAAATCCCATGAAGCCGATGAGCACGGTCATCAGGACAGTGCCCCCGTCTAAGCGGAAGAACGACCACCCGGCAAGCTTGCCGATGTCTGCTGTTTCTGACTTCGACATAGTGCCCCCCCCTCCTTACGCGGCTGAATTGATATCTCACCTGGGCGCTTAGATCAAGTGCTCATTTGAACCGCCTATTTCGCCTCGTGTTGATTTAAAACCGGGCTATATTTCGTCGCCCCGCCTTGCCGGCGCGGGCCGGCGCGGAAGCTGCCGCTGTTGAGTTTGGCATCCTCGAGGCGGAGCTTGAGAAAAACGTTTTTCGCCGGATCGCGAAAGACGTTCATCGGATCTTCCCCGCGCTGCGTTTTTTCACACTCTTGTTTCAACAATTGGCGGTAAAGAATGATCCCTTTGTCCGAAAGCCCGAGTCTTTCCTCCGACCGGTCGGCGATCTCACCTTGCGTCACCCACGCGGCTATATCTTCGCCGCTGTTATTGTCGAGCAGCGCCCACTCCGGTTCTCCGTCCTTGTCGACGCTTGGAACCGGCACTTCGTAATACGGCACAACCTCCTGGGGTTCTTTGACATCGTCCCGCGCATAACAGGTGTACCAGATATGCCGTGTGTGCGTGTCGTCGACGGGAATGCGTATTTGGAACGTGGGCCGCTGCGTACTGCCGCTCAGCAGGATGTTGGGGAAAAGCACCGGATGTCCCACTTTCCAGTCTTCGTTGTCTTCGGTTTCGCCCTCGAGCAAGCGGTTTTTGATGATGCCGTGCTCGAACACTCGGAAGGCGATCTTCTGGTGTTTCACGGGCTTGCCCTTGATGAAATCCGAGCGGCCAAGCCGTTCCTGAACGTGATTGAAGAAGTGCTGGTGCAGCCACTCGACGTGAACGGGGTCGAGGGAGTTTTCCATGATTTGCAGCCAGTTGCAGGGAATCACCGCTGAGCCGATGTCGCGCAAGACACCTTCACGAACGAATAAATCCCAGCGCGGCAAGAGCGGCGCGGGCCGGGGCCCAAGGTAAGCGAAGATCAATCCGCCGAGCTCCTGAACGGTGTAAGCGGGAATGGCAACGCGGTCTTTGAACGTGCTCTGCGGATCTTCCGCCTGCTCGTACGGCTGCTCCAAACACTTCCCATCACGGCCATAGAGCCAGCCGTGGTAGGCGCAGCGCAGCCCTTCGTTTTGCGGTATGCCGAAGGCCATCGACATTCGCCGGTGCGCGCATTGTGATCCGACCAGTCCGGGCCGGCCCTGCTTGTCGCGAAATAGAACCAAGTTTTCCTCGAGAATTTTCACCGCCTTCACCGGGCGATTGATCAGCTCGGAGCTTGCCGCCACCGGGTACCAATAGCGCCGCAGTAGATCCCCCATGGGAGTGCCGCGGCCCACCCGCGTAAGAAAATCGTTTTCCTCGTGGCTCAGCATAAGTTATTTCTCCATTCCACAAAGATGGAATCAGCTTTGACGTAGGTCTCAAAATTCCATGCAGCAACTTCGTCATCGTCGCACTTCCAATAAATTCCCTCGCCCGCTTGCGGGAGAAGGCGAGGGTGATTTTACTTCGTCCGCCCTCACCTCATTCCTCTCCCAAAGGGAGAGGAGGCAACAAAGGTACAAATACGGTGATAAATCCCTTGCACCAATCGAATGCATCCAACGTTCACTTCTTCCCCGCCTCGGCTTGCGCTTCGCTGATTAGCTTGGCAATGGGCTTCATGTCAAAGTAATCGGGGCTCCATTGCGGAATGTATCTCACCCCGGGGTTAAGTCGGTTGCGCGGCGGAATCTCATCCTTCGGAATATCCATCCTGAGCGAGCCCTCCGCGCCGGCGTCAATATATTTCGCCGCGGTTTTTTGAAAGTCGCTCTGGCCTTCGCGCGAGAGAAACCAGTTGAGAAAAACCTTCGCGGCGTTCGGATGCGGCGCCTGATTCATCAGCACTAAAGTCTTGGCCCGCGTCTCGACGCCGACGCCTTCTTTAAACGACGACGGTTCCATCAGATCGACGGGCAAGCCTTGATTCTTCGCCTCGCTGATCGACTGGTGCCGGCACAGGCAGAGAGAGAATTTGCCCGCCGCCAGCCAATCTTCGCCCTGCGGATAGCGCGCGTACAATGTCAGAGCCATTTCGCTAAAGAGACGGCGCAGGAATGACGGCCCCAGCTCCGGGTTGTGATAAAAGAATCGGTCGCGGGTGGCCGCGAATCCGCCGGCTTTAGGATCGAACGCGACGATCTTGCCTTTCCA
>DASWHT010000498.1:0-10757 GCA_036398075.1 Binatia bacterium
CTCCACCCTACTACGCGATTCAAATTTTTCCGCTGGCGCGGAAAAACTTCGGCGGCGTGAAAACCGATTTGCAATGCCGCGTACTGAATAAATATTTCGAACCGATCCCGGGCTTGTACGCGGCTGGGGAGGTTTCCGGTATGGCCGGCGGCCATATAAATGGCAAGGCCGGTCTAGAAGGGACGATGCTCGGCCCGTCGATCTTCAGCGGCCGGGTCGCCGGCGCCTGGGCTGCTAACGAAGCCGGTTTCGGCCCGGGCTTCGTCGGCAAGCCGAACCGGCCCGAGCTGGATTAACTGGCGCGGAGTTTCAAGTTTTGGGTTTCGAGTTTCGGGTCGACTCGAAACTTCAAACGCGAAACTCGAAACTATTCTGCCATGTCAAAAACTGCTCAAACGGCAAACGATATTCAAAAAATTCGCGGCTATTGCCCGCTGTGCACGGCGCACTGCGCGACCATCGCTACGGTGGAAAACGGCCGCGTCACGCGCCTCGACCCGGATCACGACCATCCCAACGGCGGCGTGATGTGCATCAAGGGCAAAGCCGCGCCGGAGCTCGTCTATCACCCTGATCGTTTGAATTTCCCTCTCAGGCGCACCCGTCCGAAAAACGATTCTGATCCCGGCTGGCAAAGAGTCAGTTGGGACGAGGCGTTAGACGATATCGCGCGGCGGCTCCTGGACGTTCGCGAGCGCTCTGGCGCGCAAGCGATGGCTCTCGGCAAGGGAACCAAGAGCGGCACGTCGGTGGACGATGTCGAGCGCTGGCTGGGCCGTTTCCTTTGTCTCTACGGCAGCCCCAACTGGGTTTCGACCACCCACGTGTGCAACTGGCATAGAGACACCGGTTTCAGTTTTACCTTCGGCACGAATCTGCCGACGCCCGATCTGGCGCACAGCAAGACGTTTCTCCTCTGGGGTCATAATCCAAGCTCGACCTCGCTGATTCTTGCTCACGATATTGTCGAGGCCCGTGCCAGAGGAATGAAAACGGCCGTCGTCGACCCGCGCCGCATCGGCATTGGCGCCAACGCGGACATGCTTTTGCAACCGCGACCGGGAACCGACGGCGCGCTCGCGCTAAGCTTGATCCACTGCCTGATGGAAGAGAGCTGGTACGACGCGGCATTCGCGCGCCAGTGGACCAACGGCCCGTTTCTGTTGAATACCGGAAATGGCCAAGTCGTGACCGAGGCGGATCTCATTTTTGCAGGAAGCCCCAACCGAATCGTCGTGTGGGATGAATTCAAAAACACCACCGTGATCTACGATTCAACAACCGGAACTTATGAGCACGACGGCGTGCATCCGGGGTTGTTTGGCACGCGCTCGCTTAGAGGAAAAGACGGCGAGGAGATATCGTGCAAGCCCGTCTTCGAGCGCCTGGGCGAAATCGCGTCGGCCTTTGCGCCGGAAAAATCCGCAACGATAACCTGGGTACCGCCGGAAAAAGTGTGGAAGACGGCGCTGCTGCTCGCGCACAACCGTCCCGTGAGCATGTACATGTGGAACGGTATCGGCCAGCACACCAACGCAACACAAACCAGCCGCGCTATCGCGTCTTTATACGCGCTCCTTGGTGACTATGACCGCCAAGGCGGCAATGTGAACTTTCCAAAAGTGCCCACTAACGACGTGAGCGGCAAAGAATTTTTGTCCAAACAAGCCGCGGCGATTCGCGTCGGCCGCGAGAAAAAGCCGCTCGGTCCTCCGGCATCGCCCGGCAACTGCGCTGCTTATGACATCTTCACGGCAATTCTGGACGAGAAGCCGTATCCGATCAAAGCGTTCCTCGCATTCGGCTGCAACCCGGTGATGTCCAACGCGGAACCGCGCCGCGCGCGCGAAGCTCTGCGCAAATTGGCATTCGGCGTCGCGATCGATCTTTTCATGACGCCGACGGCGGAGCTTTGCGACTACGTTTTGCCCGCGACCAGCTTCCTGGAGATGTCCAACATCACCACCGCCTTCGAGCATCGCCCTTCGGGTAAAACTCATCTGCAATATCGCCCGGCCGTCGTTGAGCGGCTTGCCGAACGGCGCTCCGACACCTGGATACTTTTCGAATTAGCCAGGCGCATGGGCATGTCCGAGCATTTTTGGAACGGTGATATCGAGGCTGGTTACGAATATGAATTGGCGCCAAGCGGAATCACGTTGGAGCAGCTAAAGAGTGAGCCGGGTGGTATTTCTCGGCCGGCGAATCCCACCTACGAGAAGCACACGAAGCAAAATAAGGACGGCACCCTGCGCGGCTTTGCCACGCCGTCAAAGCGAGTCGAACTTTACAGTCTCAAGTTCGCCGCCAACGGATATCCCGCAATGCCCGAGTATGTCGAGCCGTCGTTAAGTCCGTTGAGCCAACCCGAAATTGCGTCGGCATACCCGCTCGTGCTGACCAATGCAAAATTCACCACCTACGTTCACAGCCAGCAGCGCGCGCTCACGAGCCTGCGCAAAGCCTCCCCTGAACCCACGGCCGATATTCATCCGGAAACCGCGCTCCGTTACGGTGTGAAGAATAAAGAATGGATGGTCGTCGAAAGCCCGCGCGGCGCCGTCAAGGTCAAAGCGCGCGTGACCGCCAACATCGTCGCCGGTGTCGTCTGTGTCCAGCATGGCTGGTGGCAAGGGTGCAAAGAACTCGAATTGCCTGGATACGACCCGTTTGAATCGAACGGTGCCAATCCCGGCACGCTCATCGGCACCGATTTCACCGATCCCGTGAGCGGCTCTCTGCCGCACCGGTCCTATCTCTGCCGCGTCCGCCCGGCTCAGTAGCATAAGAGATACCGTTCCAATCGTTCAAAGAAGGGGACAGTCCCCCTTCGGAATGGGGACTGTCCCCTTTTTCAGCCCTCCGGAATGGGGACGGTCCCCTTTTGCACGTGGCTGGTTTAGGTCGCGGATTTGAGATCAGCTACCAGCGCGGCGAGGATTGCTTCCAACGCTTGACTCCAGCCTCGCACCAACGCCTCCGGGGACCGGCGGCTTACATCGACGGTTTTCGCGTAACTTTTTTCCATGACGATCTGTGATCTGCCGTCCGCCTCTTTAGTCAAGAAAAACTCCATCTCCAAAACCGCCTTGGGCGCGCTGCCGTTGCGAAAATCCCCGTACAAGCCGCTGACGGCGGCCTGCAAGACATGGGTCGGTTGCAGCTGATTCGACGAGCCGATGACATGCCGGAACACCTGCGCCTGAGCCAAACCCTTGCGCAGCTCCTCGGTAATAAGCGCCGCCGGCGCCACCAAGAACTGGTTATAGAAGTCGGACTCGTAGCGCGCGTCCGACGTGCGGTAGACGAAACTTTTTTCCGTGTATCGGGGCGATATCTGCACGTCGGCAACCTCCACGACGCCGTTTCCTGACGTCGTGGGCGGGTTCACGTTGCGTTTCACTTCGATCACGAAATAGTGTTGATCGGGATAGCTCCTCTCGAGGCTGACGCAACCGGAGCAAAAAACGAGCAGAGCCGCTAAGGCACGCGAGCCGGTGATAAAAACCGCTTTCATCGTTCCATGACCTTCGACGGCGGCGGTGGCGCTCCGAACAAGACTTGAGATGGATACTTCCGAGAATTGTCAGTGATCTCTTTCATATTTTCGGAAACCGCGCGCAGGTTTTGCACCGTCTTCTCGATGTCTCCCTGTTGGCCGGCAAGCAAGCGATTGAGCCGCACCAGCGTTTGTCTGAACTGCATGCCCGTTTCCGGCAGGTCCGCCGCCACTAAATCCAAGCGCTGGACCAAGCGATTGATGCCTTCGGATGTTTTTGGCAGCTCGGCCACTAACTGCGTCAGCGGCTTATCGACCCGCTCGAGAATCTGTCGCGCCGTAGCGGCGGCCGCCGCCGCGTCGTGCACGGCATTCTTGAGGTCAGATCCGCCGACGAGATCTTTCACTTGCCGATTGGTTTCCCTCATTTCGGCGAGCAGAACGTTGGCCTCCCGACCTAGCTTTTCGAGATTGGCGCCCTCGGCCACCTTGATGAGAGTGCTCAATGATTTTTCGATACCTTGGGTCAGCTTCTGGAGGTTGATCTCTTCTATATTCCGCAGGATGCGTTCCACGGCCTCGGCCAGTTGCGTGATGCGGCTTTGCCCCGACGGCACGTAGGGATAAATGGGCTCCCAATCGATCGCCAGCGGCGGGTGGCGCGCGGGATCGAGGTAGTCGACCTCGAGATAGGCCGTGCCTGTGAGGCCCTGAGCCGCCAATCGCACGCGCAGCCCCTTGCTGATCTCCGCGGCGAATCCCGGGCCGCCCGCGTCGGGCAGGGCATCCTGGAACATGGTCGAGGTCAAACCCGCGCGCACCAGCACGTAACGGCGGCGCGTGGAATATTCCGCGCTGGTGAGGGTGATTTGCTCGACTTTTCCCACGAGCACGCCGCGAAACTTTACCGCGGACCCAACGTCCAAACCCTGGACGGATTCGTCGATATAAGTCTCAATGATGGATTTTTTTTGGAGCAAGGTGCCGACACCGAGCACGACGACGCCGATCACGCCGATCACCGTAGCGCTGATGACGAATAAGCCGATTTTGAAATGACTCAACTTCCCGCCTTTTTACGCGAACGTTACCCGCCCTTGCCGTCGTCCGCCAGCCGCAAAAAAAATTGCCGCACCACGGGATCGTCGCTGTGGTCGCGCAATTCCCGCGGGCTTCCCATGGCGACGATGCCTTTCCTATTTTTATCCAACATAATCACGCGATCCGCAATCGCGAAAATGCTCGGCAGCTCGTGGGTCACCACGACGAAGGTGATTTTCAAGCTTCGCGCGAGGCTTAGAACCAGCTGGTCCAGCTCCACCGAGGTGACCGGGTCGAGTCCAGCGGACAACTCATCGAGAAACAAAAGCTGCGGATCCAGGGCCATGGCCCGCGCGATGGCGCCGCGCTTCTGCATGCCGCCGCTAAGCTCTGACGGCATCCGGTCACCGACGCCGCCGAGACCGACCCGTTGCAGTTTCATATGCGCGATCAAGCGAATCGCTTCCGGCGGAAGGTCGGTGAATTCCTCGAGCGCCAGCGCGACATTTTCCAAGAGCGTCATGGAACCGAACAATGCGCCGCTCTGGTACATGACGCCTAATTTTCTCAGGATGCCCAGCCGTGCCTCGCCCTGGGCCGCCGCAATATCTTCGCCGTCGATGAGAATCCTGCCGGCGGCGGGTTTGTAGAGCCCAATCATATGCTTGAGCAAGGTGCTCTTGCCGCAGCCGGAACCGCCGAGGATGGCAAACACTTCTCCCGCGTAGACTTCGAAGTTGAGACGGTGCAACACCACTTGACCGTCATAAGCGGCGGTGAAATCCTCCACCTGGATGATCGTTTCGCGCTCCGCAGACATGGCCGTTCAAACCCCTAGATAATAGTATACCACCGAAAAAATGCCGTCGGTGATAGCGATGAGAATAATTCCGCTAACGACGGCGCTGGTGGTCGATTCTCCCACCGCGGTGGCGCCGGTGCCGGTTTGCAAGCCGCGCAGGCAACCGATGGCGGCGACGAGAATGCCGAACACGAAAGCCTTGAGCAATCCGCCGAGCAACGATCCATAGGTCACGGCATACTGGATCTGGTTAAAATACGTTATCAAGGGAAAGCCCAGTGACAGCATCACCACTGAGCCGCCCATCAGGCCCAATAGATCCGCGAAGATCGTCAACAGCGGCGTCATCGCAACGGCGGCGACGACTCGCGTAACGACGAGAAAACGCACCGGATCGAGGCCCATGGTTTTCAGCGCGTCGATTTCGTCGCGGACCTTCATCGTGCCCAACTCCGCGGCAAAAGCCGAGCCGGAGCGCCCCGCGAGGATGATCGCGGTCATCAGCGGCCCCAATTCGCGCAGCATCGACAGCGCGATGAGATTGGCCACGAATAATTCCGCGCCGAACTGGCGCAGCGGCACCGCGGCTTGAAATGCCATGATGAGGCCCATAAGAAAGCTGACCAGCGCCACGATCGGCAACGCGTTGACGCCGGCGGACTCCGCCACGCGCAGCGCGTCGCGCCAGCGCACGCCGCGCGGATGAAGCGCGGCATGGGCCAGCGCCGCCGTGAGCTCGCCGACGAAGCTGATCAACGTGCGCGTGTCGCGCCAGACGTCCACCACCGCAGCGCCGACTTCTTCGGCAAGACCGGCGTGTTGCGGCTCGGCTTCCGTCCAGCGCGCCAAATCGCCGGGGTCCCAGGCCTCCAACAATTGTTGAAACTCCGGGCGCAGGCCGCGGATTTCGAAATTGCCGTCCGCCTTCTGGCGCTGGTTGCGCAACTGAACTAAGAGGGCGATCCCCGAACCATCGCAGTAATCGACGCGTGAAGCGTCGAGCACAACGCTCCCTGCGCCGCTAACCAGCTCCGTCGCCCTACGCCAAATTTTTCCGGTGTTGGCGGAGTCCAACCGTCCTTCAATGGCGAAGGCCACCAGGCCGTCGCGGGTTTCTTGAACGCGCAGGTTGATCATGATTGGGCAGAGTCAAAGGCGGCGGAGAATTGCTTCATGGCGAAACGCACGGCAAAGCCAAAGGCGCACTCCGGTCAGGTTTACTTATATTCGCAGGTAAAGGAAGTCGGCGCAAATAGGGTTCACGCGTATCTTACTCGCGTGGCATTTTCATCCACAGACTCAGCAGCGCGGATAAGAGAAGCGCGGGGGGGCGAACGGCGGGACTGCTATTGATTGACGCTCGAAGGACGGGAGATATATATAGGGTAGAGTTTGGGACACGATTCACCAGCATGGAGGGTTCGACCTATGGCAAGCAAGGGATTATGCCACATTGCGCTTAAGACGCGCGATCTGAAAAAGACCGAAGAATTCTACACCGAGGTCTTGGGCCTTAAACTCGCCTTTCGCCATCCGCCCAGCATGATTTTTCTCACCACGCCGGGGAGCAACGATCTTTTGAACTTCGTCAAAAGCGCCAAGCCCGCGTCAGGCAGCCAAGGGTTGGACCATATCGGCTTCAAAGTCACGCGCGCCGCGCTCCAGCGGATGGAGCAAAATCTCAATGAGAGCAACGTCGAAATCGAAGGCCGGCGCGGCAAAAGCGCCATCTATTTCTCGGACCCCAACGGCTACCAGATCGAATACTTTTGTGACTAAGCGGAGACGTACGGTACGGTCGCGACCGTTCCCTACAGAGCGCCCTACGGGTCGAACAACCCCAACTGCGGCGAGTAAGACGGCCGCCGAAAGTGCTCCGTGGAAAATTCCGGCCAGCGCCGGGTAATCCCCGCCTTTCGTATAGCTAGCTGAAACAGCTCCTTCATCTGCTCAGCGAAGATGCCCTCGCCGCGCATGCGGGATTTGAAATTCGCGTCGTTCAACTTGCCGCCGCGAATAGCGCGGATGCGGTTGAGAATTTTCTCTTTGCGATCCGGAAAATGTTGCTCCAGCCATTGCTCGAAGAGAGTCTTCACGGCGAACGGCAGGCGCAGCGCAACGTAGCCGGCGAAAGTCGCGCCGGCGCTGGCCGCCGCTTGGGCGATTGCCGGCGCTTCGGCGTCCGTCAGGCCGGGAATCATCGGCGCTTGCAGATAGCCGATCGGGATACCCGCGTCGGCAAACGTCTTGATGGCCGCCAAGCGGCGCGCCGGCCTGGAAGCGCGGGGCTCCAGCAGCGAAGACAACTTTTGATCCAACGTCGTTAAAGAGATCGTCACGCCGATGCAGTCGTAACGCGCAAGCTCGGAAAGAATATCGATGTCCCGCGTCGCCAGGTAGTTTTTAGTGACAATGACGACGGGATTGCGGAATTCCAAACAGACTTCCAAACAGCGGCGCGTAATCTGCTTTTTTTTCTCCACCGGCTGATAGCAATCAGTCACGCCGCTCATGCCCAGCAGCTGCGGCCGCCATTTCGGACTGGAGAATTCTTTGCGCAACAAATCCGCGGCGTTTTCCTTCACCATGATCTTGGTTTCGAAATCCAGCCCTGACGAGAAACCAAGATATTCATGAGTCGGGCGCGCGTAGCAGTAGACGCAACCATGCTCACAGCCGCGGTAGGGGTTGACACTGGCGTCAAAGCCAACGTCCGGGCTGTCGTTGTAAGCGATGATCGACTTGGAACTATCGGTGAGAAATTGCGTCTGGGGGGAAGAAATCTCGTCGCTGCATTCCGGGGGCTCCGGCACCCGCTCGATGGCCTCGAAGCGATTCTTCGGATTGCTGGCCGAGCCGCGGCCACGCATGGGACCCGGGCTTCGCATGAAAGTTTATCCGGCGGTGGGCGGGGCCCCGGCTGCCGGCGTTGCCGGAGCCACGGCCTGCGCGGTTTTCCTGGCGGACGCAGTCTTGGCCTCATGGGCCAGATGACGGGTCAGCCGCTTCTCCAGCTTGATCTTTCTCTGTATCCGTTTGAGTTTTTTCCGGTCACCGGTAGCGGCCCGCAACTCCGCTTTCTGTTTTTTGAGCCCGCGAATGTCCAGTTTGATAGCGTGGATCGCGTGGGTATCTTTGAATGACTCGTCGTAGGTGATTCCCTTGGCGGCGGCGATGGCCTTGATCAGCGCCTCTTTTTCCATGCCGATCACGCCCTGAAGGCTGGTCGCTTCCTTGGCCAACTCGCGCAACTTCGGCAGCGTGAGTCTCTGAATATCTTTCAATTCCATCTGGCAAATCCTCCCTTTGACAATCCGTCATCTGTTAGCATATTTTCCTCTATAACTAAAATGGCGACGGCCCGCAAATCGGCACGGCACTGCGCACGATCGATCTACTTGCGCGGGCCAAAATTTTATCTGGTCACTGCCGGCCAAGCCTGGTATCATGAGCGATGCCTAGCGATCAACCTTAAGCCCACTCAATGACGCCCATGATCGACGTTCTCGAGCCTCCCAGTCCCTCCGGACTGATTCGCGAAGCGCTCAGCTTTTTAGAGTTTCCAAGGCTGTTGTTCCGCGCCATCGATCTCGCCAGACAGCCCAGGGGTCGTGGCGAACCCGTTCTCGTTCTGCCCGGCTACCGTGCCGGCGATGCCTCGACGGCGATTCTCAAAAGCTATCTGCGGTTATTGGGGTATCACGTCAGTGGTTGGCACCTGGGGCGTAATTGCGGAAACATGCCTGACGTGCTGCCTCGCGTCTTGAAACGGCTTTTTTCGATGCACCGCCGCACCAAGCAGCGAGTTCGCATCATTGGCTGGAGTTTTGGCGGCTTTATCGCCCGGGAACTGGCCCGCGAGCGCCCCGACGTCATCCACCGGGTAATCACCCTCGGCACGCCCGTCGTGGGTGGCCCCAAGTATACCGTTTTCGCCGCAAAGCTTCGGCGCAAGGGCGTCGACCTGGATGCCATGGAAGCTGAGATCGCATCACGCAACAAAATCATCCTGCAAACTCCCGTGACGGCGATTTACTCCCGCGCCGACGCGATGGTCGCATGGCAAGCCTGCATCGACCGCGAAGGACTAAACGTCGAACATGTCGAAGTCGGCACAACCCACATGGGCTACGGCTTCTCGCCGGAAGTCTATAAGATCATAGCGCAGCGTCTAGCTAATACGTCAGACGAGTCGTGTGCGCTCGCGCCGACGAAAGCTTCGCTAAGGCGGGAACGGCGCCGCCGCCAGCAGCGCTGAAAGGTGCCCTGCAAGCAGCTCCGCTTTCGACGAGAATGGATTCATCTTTCTCGTTTTTCATTTTCGCTGCCCTATTGGCCGCCATCGGTCTAGCAGGCCTCGTTCTCCCCGCCGTACCCGGCGCGCCGTTGCTGTTCGCCGGGCTTTTTCTCGCCGCGTGGGCTGAAGACTTTGCCTACGTCGGCCTGAAAACCCTCGCAGTTCTCGGAGTGCTGGCCCTGTTAACTTACGGCGTGGATTTTTGGGCAACGATGTTTGGCGCAAAACGATTCGGCGCTTCGAAGCGCGCCATCATCGGCGCGCTGATCGGCGCGGTCGTTGGGATATTTTTCGGATTACTCGGGGTTATATTCGGCCCGTTTATCGGGGCGGTGATCGGCGAGCTCAGCGCGCGCCGCGGGCTTCATGCAGCCGCCCGCGCCGGCGTCGGTGCCACGGTCGGACTCGTCTTAGGCGCCGCGCTCAAGATTGCGCTCGCGTTCACGATGATCGGCGTATTCGTAGTGGCGCGGTTCTTCTCATAAGGTTGGCCGCCGGGTCTCGATAGCTGGGCCGGCGCCTCCGTGACCGCGGGCACGCCCAAAGCGGTCATCGATACGCTCACGGCCGCGGCCGAGAAGGTGATCAAGCGTCAAAAGCGGCAGGCTTTACAAAGCATTGTCCCCATTATAAAAGCGGAACAAATAACCGGGACGCAGATTTTAATATACAAAATTAATGTAGTTCTAAACGAAACTGGAAATTCTTAGCGGCTTACAGGGGAACACCGACATTGACATGAGTCGCGCGAAACCAAAGAAACTTCGGCTCTCCGGCGGTCACGGTTGGCGGGCCCAAGCGAATCACAAAATCTTGGTTCTCGGGCAAGGTGCGGTGCGGCTTGAGTATCCCGAGACTTGGGTCGTCAAACTAACCGATGACTGCGTCAAGATCCACGATAAACCCCCACCTGATGACGATTGCGTCCTCGGAGTCTCCTGCCATCGCTGGCATGCGATTGCTGCACGCGAACTGACCGTCGCTGCACTGGTACGCGAGGCGCTCGAAAGTGACGAGCGGTCATTGCTCGAACTTGATCCTATCGTCGAGGAGACGCGTCTCGACCTTACCCTTGCTTGGGGCCAGGGCAGATTCATCGATCCGCTCGCCAACCGTGA
>DASWHT010000499.1:0-5115 GCA_036398075.1 Binatia bacterium
GGTAAAAACTAACGGCGGCCACCGTCAGAAACTGGCAGCTTGCCAGTGTATTCCTAAACGCCGAAGCGGATGGCTGTCGCTCGCGTAAAGTTGAAAGCGCCATTTGCGCGTGATAAGAGTCGAGGGTCTTCGAAGGAAAACAGCGAAAATGAATTTTCATAGTTTAGCGGACAAGGCTCTTCAAGGTATTGTTCCCGAACGTGACGAGCTCAAAGCGGTTCTCAACGCATCGGAGGAACAACTACCGGAGCTGATAAGCGCGGCCTTCAAGGTGCGCCATCATTATTACGGCAAGCGGGTGCAGATCCACGTTTTGCAGAACGCCAAGAGCGGCCTCTGTCCGGAAGATTGCCATTACTGCTCCCAATCGTCGGTTTCAGACGCTCCCATCGACCGTTATCCCTTCATGTCGAAGGAAAATTTGGTTGAAAGCGCCAAACAAGCCAAAGCCGCCGGCGCGGTCCGGTTCTGCATCGTCAACAGCGGCCGCGGCCCGACGAACAAGGAAATCGACCAGATCGCCGAAGCCGTGCGCGAGATCCGAGAAAGGACCGGCATGAATATCTGCTGCTCGCTTGGCTTGATGAACGAAGAAAAAATCCAGAGACTCAAAGCGGCCGGCGTCGGCCGTGTCAATCATAATTTGAATACCAGCCGCAACCACCATCCCGACATTGTCACGACGCACACGTATGAAGACCGCGTTGCGACCATTGAAAACGTCAAACATGCCGGCGTCGGCACCTGCTCCGGTGGCATCATTGGCATGGGCGAAAGCGACGAAGACATCATCGACCTCGCGCTCACCCTGCGCGCCATGGACATCGAATCGATTCCCGTGAATTTTCTCAACTCGATTCCGAAAACGCCCTTCGAGAAGAAAAGAGAGCTTACACCGCAGCGCTGCCTGAAAACGCTTTGTCTTTTTCGTTTCGTGAATCCGCGCAAGGAGATCCGCGTCGCTGGCGGCAGAGAAGTGAACCTGCGCTCTTTGCAGCCGCTCAGTTTGTATCCGGCAAACTCGATCTTCGTCAACGGCTATCTCACCACGCCCGGACAGGAAGCCTCCGACGCGCATCAAATGATTCGAGACCTTGGCTTCGAGCTCGATCAGCCGGCGGCGATCTGACGCAAAAAACGAATTAACCGCAAAGCTTGTCCTGAGCGGATGCGAAGGAACTTAAATCACGCAAAGGGCGCAAAGAAGGGGGGACTAAACGTCGAAGTTCACGAAGTTTAAGAGTATAAATATCCGAACCCTTCGTGCCTTCGTGGTGCGTCTCTGTTTTCTGCGCCCTTTGCGGCTAAATCCTCCCCTCCGACACCGGCTCCGGGCAGCCACATGGGGCTGCCCCCTACAATCTTTTCTATGTGCCCTTTGTGGTTAATTTCCGTTCATTTCCACCAACTAATCAGCAGCACCCAACCGACAATCATGGCGGCGCTGACAACGATGCGCAAGGTGACGCGTTCGACGTCGCGCAGAAAGATCGCGGTCAAGATCAGGGAAAAAAACGGGCCGGTGCTGCTGATCACCGCCGTCGCGGCATTCGAGTAGCGCAACGCCTTTTTGCTGAGCATTTTGTGCAGCGCGAACAAGAACGCGTTCGCCAGGGCGTAAAACTCCGCCGGGATTGAGGTCATGCGACGATCCTAGAAGCGTGCCGACGTAACGTGGCAACCGGAGGCATGGAGATAAGGGCGGCCGGACGCATTTGCAGCGCGGGTCGAGCTTTACAGGCTTCAGCGGCAAAGAACAATGTTGGATGACGCTCGCATCGACTGCGATGGTTTGACACATCGTCCAGCGACGATTAACCTTCTGGCGATACGACGCCATCCGGGCGAATCTCGCCGCGCACTCGCATGAAAAAGAAGCTTGTCTATCTGATCGTCTTCGCCGCGCTCTTTCTTTTAATTGCGTACCCGTTTCTGGAAGACACTGAACTCGCCAGTTGCCTGGCATATTTCAGCGGCGGACTTCGCGACGTCGCAGCGGACAGAGCCGAACGCTTCCTCGGCAAAGTTCACCAAGACACCATCCGTTGCCGCGGCGGAAACGATGCCGACCCGTGGCGCGCCACGCCGTGGCTCGACTGGCAACGCTACTGGGCCGCGGGCGATACCGATAGTAAATACACCGGACTCCTGAGCGGTCTCGGCTTTCTGAGTCCCAATCATCGCGGTATTGGAGGCGCGCTGCTGGACCTCGACTACCAGCGCATCGAGCTGCTCAAATTCAATCTTTTCGACAACAGCGGCACGTTCGAGGAATACGTTCGAGAGGGACAAAGCGACGGCAAGCTGCAGCGAATCTGGCCGCAATTCCGGCTGCCCAAGAATCATCCGTCCTACGCCAAGATCGGCGGTGACGGGACGCAGAAATGTTCCGGCGAACTGATTCGTTTTCGCACTCTCGACGGTATCTGCAACGACATCATGAACCCGCTCATGGGCGCCACAGGCCAACCCTTCGCCCGCAATGTGGATTTTTACAACACCTTTCCCGACCTGAGCACAAAAGACTTCGTAAAAAACCGCCACGGCGATCGAATCGGCTTGCTCAAACCCGACCCTCAAGTTATCAGCAGAAGACTGTTTACCCGAACTCAATCAGTCCCCGAACACTGCAATGCCGGCCAGGGGTTAGCCAGCAATTCCACCGAAGCTCATTGCGATTATCAGAAAGCCGCGCATTTGAATGTCCTGGCGGCTTTCTGGATTCAATTCATGACCCATGACTGGTTTTCGCACTTGGACGAAGGCGCAAACCGGCCTGAACTGATGGCGATGGGTTGCGCAACGAAAGAGGCGAACGGCGCGGACAAACCGCTTTCCGAGGCTGAAATTAATGAGTTGGGATGCCGTCCCGGCGATCGCATTGGCAAAGCCATCATCGCCGAGAATGCGGCCCCGAAGATCTTCGAACACGGCAAAAAAGAGTATCTCTCCCGCGCCTATAAAACGACGCCTAATAAAGTCACCGCGTGGTGGGATGCATCGCAGATTTACGGCTACGACGATAGATCGCAGCGCCGCGTCAAGCGCGATCGGCGCGACCACGCCAAATTGCTGCTGG
Source organism: Binatia bacterium (assembly GCA_036398075.1). Lineage (GTDB taxonomy): Bacteria > Desulfobacterota > Binatia > UBA9968 > UBA9968 > DATACQ01. The sequence goes on from DASWHT010000499.1 coordinate 3,080, forward strand.
AAATCGCGCCGGAGCGCCCCCAAGATCGCATAGGATATTTACCCGCGCTTCGGCCATCGGACCCAATGAATGCGCAATGGGCGGGACAGGAGGGCGTGGCCTTTCCGGACAATTGGAACATCGGTCTGAGCTTTTTTCACAACCTGTTTGCGCGAGAGCACAATCTATTCGTCGATAATTTTCGCGAGACCGCTAGGCGCACGCCTGATGAAGATTCAGGTCTCCGCAACCCGGCGCGTTTGGGCCAAACCATTATATATAAGGACGTCAGCGACGATGAACTCTTCGAAGTCGCGCGGCTCGTGATCGCCGCCGAGATCGCCAAGATCCATACCATCGAATGGACGACACAGCTCCTCTACAACGAACCGCTCTATCTAGCCATGAATGCCAACTGGTCGGGGCTGCTGAAGAAACACCCTCTGGTCAGCGCGGCTCTAGAACAAGTGGTGCAACGGTTCGCCAATTCAGAAAATGGCCGGAAGTCGGCCGGGTGGTTCGCCGCCTTCGCCGCGGGCCCCGGCATCTTCGGTCTTGCCAACAAAGAGCCCGACTTCAATGGCGGAGTGCATCATTTTGGCTCGCCATTTAATTTTCCGGAAGAGTTTATCAATGCCTACCGGTTACATCCGATGGTCCCCGATCTCATCGAGTATCGCGACCTGATGAGCGATTCGAATGCTGTTAAATTCAAGATTCCGGTGGTGAACACCGTGCGCGGCGATGCAACGCGGGCAATGCGACGGAATGGAATAGCAAATTGGGCGCTGTCGCTGGGACGCCAGCGAATGGGAAAACTTACACTCCAGAACCATCCTCTATTCCTGCAAAACCTACAGATGCCGCGGCTTAAAAACGCGACGGGCAAAATCGATGTCTTGGCGTTGGATATCATTCGCGACCGCGAGCGCGGCATGCCGCGCTATAATGAATTTCGCCGCCAATACGGGCTCGAGCAGTTGACGAGCTTCGATAACTTCATCGATCCGCGGTTACCGCAAAGCTCAGCCGAGGGCAGGAAACAAGTAGACATCGTGAAGCTACTGCGGGAGCTCTACGGACAGCATCGCTGCGACAAGACGAAAATCATCACCCAAGCGCAGAAAAACCCGGACAGAACCGATATCGACGACTGCCTGGGTCGACCGCATGGGAGCGTGGTGGATAATATTGAAGATGTCGACGCGTTAGTCGGTTGGCTCGCGGAATTCGTCCGGCCACACGGTTTCGCCATCTCCGAAACGCAACTCCAGGTATTTATCTTGAACGCCTCGCGCCGCCTTTTCAGCGACCGATTTTTGACCTCGAGCTTTCGTCCCGAGTTTTATTCCCACTTCGGCGTGAGCTGGGTTAACAACAACGGTCCGGAGGGCAAGATTATGGAGAAAGGCAAACCCAATGGCCACGAGATGGAGGTTTCGCCGCTAAAACGGGTATTGCTTAGAACAGTCCCCGAGCTCCGCGCTGAACTAGAACCCGTGGTCAATGTGTTTGACCCCTGGGCGCGCAATCGCGGCGAATATTACGCTCTACAGTGGAAGCCGCGCCCAGGCGCGGAATCCGACGACGCCTTCAAAAATTGAGCGAAATTTAACCACAGAGAGTCTACCGCAGCGAAGTCGCAACCAAAGGGAAGAAGGGGTTTAACCACAAAGAGCACAAAGGTCACAAATAAAGGGACGGCTATAGCCGTCCCTTTCGGATGATTTAACCGCAAGGTACGCAAAGGACGCAAAAATAGTATCTTGCGCGCTTCGCGCCCTTTGAGTTCTTTGTGCCCTTTGTGGTTAATTTTCTTGATTTTGATCTTCGTGTGCTCCGTGGTGAGACCGTATCGTCTTGTCAATTCGCCAATTTAGGATCGGAGCACGAGAAAAATTCGCAAGCCGCGCAAACTTTCAGCCATGGTAGAACACGTCTGGACTCGGTGCGGGGCCATGTATGAATCAACCCCCAGTTTCCCGCAGCCCGATCTTGTCGCTATGGGAAGCCGCAAGTCCGGCAGCGTTATCGGCCAAGACTTCACCATGGCCGAT
>DASWHT010000500.1:0-3159 GCA_036398075.1 Binatia bacterium
CGAAAGGAAATCCCTCTGAGCACCGGCTCACCCGGGCGGTAGGAAAGCCACACGTCTTTGAATTCGATCTCGCCCGTAAAACCTTCGACTCTTTGCGGCTGCGCTGGATTTTTAATCGTTTCCGGCGTATCGAGCAACGCGAAGATTCTTTCCGAAGACGCCATGGCCGCCTGCATGATGTTATACTTCTCCGCCAGGTCGCGGATCGGCTGGTACATGCGCTGAATATATTGAATGAATGCGACCAACACGCCGGCTTCGACGGCATTGGCGCGAATCTGATGGCCGCCATACCAAAGCAAAAGCCCGACGGAAATGGCGGCAAACACTTCGATCACGGGAAAGAAGACCGCATTGTAACGAATGCTGCGCAACAAGACGTCTCGATAGCTGAGATTCACCTCCTGAAAGCGCCGGTACATCTTTTCCTCCTGGCCGAAGGCCTGCACCGTCGCGACGCCGGCGATGCTTTCCTGCAAGCCCGCGTTGAGCCGTCCAAGTATCAGCCGGCTTTCCCGGTACACGTCGCGGGCGCGCCGGCGGTAAAAGCGGCTAATATAGAGAATCACCGGAAATGCCACGAGGCAGATCAGCGCCAGCTCCCAATCGAGCCAAAGCATCATCACGGCGATCCCGAAAACCATCGACACGTCGCCCAGAAGACCGACGACGCCAGTGCTGAAAAGCTCGTTGAGCGTCTCCACGTCGTTGATCGTTCGAGTCATGAGGCGGCCCACGGCGTTGCGGTCGAAGTACGCCAGGTCTTGCTTCTGCAAGTGGGAAAACACTTCCATGCGCAGATCATGCATCGCCCGCTGCCCGGTGTATTGCGTAGCGTAGGTTTGCACAAAAAGAACGATGAATCCGCAGAGCACCACGCCGAGATAGGCCAGCGCCATCAGGTCAAGTCCCTTCAGGTCCTGCGTGGCGATGTACCGGTCGATGGCGATTTTGGTGATGTACGGACCGAGCAGTTGCGTGGCGGTCTGGAGCATTAAAAAGGTGAACGCCACGGCGAGCAACTTCCAGTACGGGCGCAAATAGCGCAGCATGCGCGCCATCAACCGGGCGTCATAAGCCTTGCCCAGGATCTCATCTTCTTGGTGGTCTTCTCCGATCACGGCCGCCTCTCTGCGTGCTCGATGGTTTCCACCTCGCGCTCCAAACTTTGCCGGCGGTATAGATCGAAATACGCGCCGCGCCGCGCCAGCAACTCATCATGCGTCCCCTGCTCGACGATTGTGCCGCCGCGCAGATAGACGACCATGTCGGCTTCGCGGACGGTGGAGATACGATGTGAAATCAGCAGCGTGGTGCGCCCGCGCATGAACTGTTTCAACTCGCGAAGAATCTCGTCTTCGGTCTCGACATCGACGCCGGAAAAGGCGTCGTCAAGAATCAGGATCGGCGGGTTTTTAATGATCGCTCGCGCCAGAGCAGTGCGCTGTTTTTGCCCGCCCGACAACCTCACGCCGCGTTCCCCGATAACCGTCTCGAAACCACGGTTGAAAGATTGAATCGCCGGCAGCAGCCGCGCGATGCGCGCCGCTTCCTCGACCCTGGCCGCTTCGCCGTTTTCCACGCCTAAGAGAAGATTCTCTCGCACCGATCCGGAAAACAGAAATATATCCTGTGATACATATCCGACGGCGTCTTCCAAACAACGCAGCGGGAGTCCTTTGATATCGACGCCGTCGACGTAAATCGTTTGGTCGGCGGGCTCATGGAGCCTGAGCAGCAGGCTTACCATTGTACTTTTGCCGGAACCGGTTTCGCCGATGATACCGCAAACTTTACCCGCGGGTATCTTCAGCTTCAGATTCTTCAGCCGTGCCGGCTGGTTCGCGCCGTAAGCGAACGTCAGATTGCGAAATTCGATCTCCCCGCGCAACGCGGCGGCGGGTTCGGACGGTTTCACCGCCGCGTAGCGCGCGCCAATCGGCGTATCCAGCACCTCCGCGATACGCGACAGAGCCGCTGTGCCGCGCTGATACTGATTGGCGGTATAACCGATCGCCATCAGCGGCCATGTCAGCATCGCCAGATAGCCGTTGAACGCGACAAATTCGCCCAGTGTCATAGTGCCCGCCAGCACCTGCCGCCCTCCCAACCACAGCACAAGGGTCGCCGCCACACCGGCGTGCACCTGCATGAGCGGCCAGAAAACTCCCCAGAGCGTTGCCAGCCACATGGTCTTGCGCCGATACTCGGAGCTGATCGCGTCGAAACCGCGAATCTGGTTCTCTTCCTGAGCGTAGGCCTGCACGACGCGAATGCCTGAGAAGTTTTCCAGCACGTAAGCGCTCATCACGCTCAATTGCTCCTGAGTCTCGCGGGACCGGCGGAAAATTTGCCGGCCGAAATAGCGCACCACGACGGGAATGAGCGGCATCGCTATCATCGACCAAAGCGCGAGCCAAGGATCGATCGTGATCATCAACGCCAAGCTAAATAGAATCACCACCGCCGCATCGACGATCGCCAGCGATCCGAATCCCATAAGCTCGCGCACCGCGTGGATGTCGTTGGTTAGCCGGGACATGAGATCGCCGGTCTTGGTGTATTGGAAGTAGCTCAGCGGCAGCATTTGCAGATGAGAAAACACCCGGTCGCGCAGGTCGGCCTCGCAACGGCGCGAGAAGCCGTGAATATTGATGCGCCAGCAGTAGCGGAAAAACCCTTGCAGCGCGGCGGCGCCGAGGATCAGCAACGGGTAATGGATCAAGGATGGATTGCCGTCTTTGGCGCTGAGGGCGGTATCGATACCGTCCTTGATGAGCCATGGCATCGCGATCCCAGAGAGGTCGGTGGCGATCAGCGAAAGAACACCGAGAACGAGAAAACGGCGGTAGCGGTCAACGAGAAACTTGACGCGATGATAGTAGCAAAGAATTTCTTTGTCCTTTTGTTAAGCGAGCCAAGCTATGCACCAGCGGGACCGTTCTTCCTGAGGCTCTGGAAAGGTGAACGGAGAGTTTTTCGCCACGCTGGTATTCTGCCGTCATTCCCGCCCCGTGGAAGATCAGCCATTCTTCCACGGGGGGAATCCAGAACCCCCACCGTAAGGGACGGTCGCGACCGTCCCCTACAAAGGGGGAGACTAAGAGGGGGTCGATTCCGGGTTGCGCCTCCTCGCGAAAGCGGGGATCACGCCAGCTT
>DASWHT010000501.1:0-7019 GCA_036398075.1 Binatia bacterium
TTGATCTGGGCGAAGACAAATTGGATGGCGCGCTTTTCCTTGGGATGATTCGCCCAGGCCTGCGCCGGTAAAAGTCCCGCGCCCAAGACTCCTTGGGAGATGACGCGAATAAAATCTCTGCGGTTCATAGTTCGTAAAAAAGTTTTTTCACCGCGAAGGCACGCGTTCTGCTCGGGTATGTTCCAAACGTTCAAATCGTTCAATACGTTCAAGTTGTTCAACCAACCCATTTCGCTCGGACGGCTTGAACGATTTGAACGGCTTGAACTACTTGAACCGGCCGCGCGCAGCATTCTATATGCTCTTTGTGGTTAGTCTGTCTTTACTTTTGCGTTCTTTGCGGTTAAGTCTCTTTCGCTTAAAACCGTTGCGCCAGCCAGCCTTCGAACAATAAGATTACAATGAGCAGGGCCAGTAACGGAAGAGCCAGGTCGGTTCGTTTGCCGCCCTGCTCGACAGCCTCGACCGGGATGACTTCGACCTGAATCGGCCGAAGCTTCGCTTGCAGCTCGCCTTCGTTGATCTCGTCCAGGCGCGATTCAAGAAAAGGTGGGTTGACGGCGTAGAGCGGTGGCGCGCCGGTGTCCTTTTCCGCACCCGCCGGCAGTGTGATGCGGTAAAAACCGGCCCGGTCATTTTCTTCAAAGCGGGCGATGGACCGGTCTCTATCGGCGACGATGCCGACCTCGGTTTCTTGCCTGTTGGGCTTGGTGATCCGCAAACTTTTTCCCACTACTCCTGGCGCCAGCAGAATCTCTTTCGTACCGCCCACTTGGACGCCGCCGTCGAGGGCGCCGCGTTTGCCGCCGGCGAGATAATTGGTAAGCCCCTGAACCAACGGCAGATAGGCGGTCTTGAGCGGCAGATCGGTCCAATCCCGGTCCGCCGAAGTTGCGATGAAAACGACCCGGCCGATGCCGACTTTTTGTTCCGCGACCAGAGGATCGCCGTTGGCTAGCGAAATGAGGGCGGACTTGCCGGCCCCGTCGCCGCGGAAATAGCCCCAGACGCGAGAACTGGCCAGGGATTCCTGCAAGATAGCATCGGCAAAATTCTCGAGGGCGGGATGGGTGACATCGATTTTGCCGATTTTTTCGGCCGAGGCCTCCGGCGCGATTTTTTTTTCTCGCAGCGGCGCGGGCAGGGCTTGAGTCATTTTTTGGTTGTAACTGTCCGATTGCAGCCGGTCACCACCGAAAATCAGCAGACCACCGCCCTGGCTGAGATAGTTTCGGAGCTTTTGCGCCACCGCGTCGGTAAGCGCCGCGACGTTGCAAAGCGCCACTACCTGGTAGGATTCCAGTGCCGCCGCACCCAGGCCGTCGGCAACGATCACCGTGGGTAAATAGAGCGACGAGTGCTGGTCTCCCGTAGGGTTGAGCGCCCGACTGAGAAAAAAGGATTCGCTGCGCACCAGCGCGGTCTGGGGATCGCCGTCGACCACCAGGACATGGAGCTTGTCCTGGGCATGAAGCGCGAAATAGGTGCGCGGAGTGCCGGCGAAGCCTTCTTTCTTGAGCGTGATTTCTCCCATATGCGACCCCGGTTTAGCGAGCCGCGACTGAAAATTCACGCTGGTCTCGCCGCGCGGCGGAACGGTGGCGAGTTTTTGTTCCTTGGTCTCCCCGTCGATGCTCAATTGCACCAGCAGGTCTTTGATCTCTGCCGCGCCGAAGTTGGCGAGCACCGCCTCGATCTGCAACGGCAAGTTAACGCCCGCGCCTTGGCCGCCGAGCTTGACTTCCTTGACGGCGCCGTTGAGGGGCTTTTGTTTGGCGCTGACGCGGATGGCTTTTAGCGGTATCGACGGATCGTACTGCTTGAGCGCGGCGATGGAAAATTGATCCCAGCCGGTAAGGCCCATGTCCGTGATCAAGCGAATTTCCCGCTGGCCCGCCGGGACGTTTAACAGTTCATAGGCTTTGTCCAGCGCGGCGGTAAAGTTGGCGGTGCCGTCGGCGATCTCGATGGCTTGCAATTCCCTTAACAGGACTTCTTTTTCTTCCTTGAGACGAAAAGCCTCCTTGCCGGAAATATTGGTCGGGATCAAAGCCGCCCGGTCGCCGTCGTTGAGCGAAGCGATCAGCAGACGCGCGGCTTCCTTTGCCTGCTTGAAACCGCTCCCATCTCCGCTCCAGGTCATGCTCAGCGAATTGTCCAGCAGGATTACCAGGGAGACCGTGCCGCCGCCGGCGAACAGCCCGGCGCCGGTTTGAAAGATCGGGTTGGCCAGCAACAGCGCAAGGAGAATGATTGCCGTGGTTCTGAGCGCCAGCAGCAGCCAGTGGCGCAGCCGGTAGCTGCGCGAGATGCGTTTTTGCGACAGCAGAATGAAACGCACGGCGGGAAAACGTATGCGCTTCATACGGCGGCGATTGAGCAGATGGATCAGGATCGGCAGCGACGCGGCGAGAAGGCCATAAAGATAGATGGGGTGGAGAAAAAAAACCGACATGGCGCGGCTATCCTCGCCAACTCAGATAGCTGGCCAGGGCCTTGTCCAGCGGGGTGTTCGTGGAGATCAACTGGTAGTCGATGGCGCTATCGTGGCACTGTTTGCGCATCTCGCTGACGAACTCATCGACGACTTGCCGGTAGGTCTTGCGGATCGCGCGCGGGTCGGCGACAACGCGAAGATCGAGCGCTTCCATGTCTTCAAAAAGAATGTTGCCTTCGAAGGGCAACTCCAGTTCCGCCGGGTCCAACAGGTGAAACACGATCACGTCGTTGCCCTTGAAGCGAAAGAGGCGGAGCGCCTTGAGAATCGGTTCCGGCTCGTCGAGCAAGTCGGATACGAGAATTATCAGGCCCCGCCGTTTGATCTGTCCGGCGACCTCTTCGAGGATCTTGCCGACATTGGTCTCGCCCGCGGGACCGCGGTTCTCCAGGGCGCGCAGGATCTGCGTCAAATAGTCGCGCTTGGCGCGCGGCGGGACGAAGCTCTCGATGCGATTCGAAAAGGTCACCAGACCGGCGGCGTCCTGCTGCCTCAGGATGAGATAGGCCAGGGAGGCGGTGAGCGTACAGCCATAGTCAAACTTGGTCACGCCATCGGAGGCGTAATCCATGGACGCGCTGGCGTCGAGGCATAGATAAGCGCGCAAGTTGGTTTCGTCTTCGTATTCTTTAATGAAGTAGCGGTCAAATTTTCCCAGCGCCTTCCAATCGATGCGGCGGATTTCATCGCCCGGCGAGTATTCTCGGTGGGCCTCAAACTCGACGCTGAAGCCTTTGGCGCGGCTCTTGTGTATGCCGGAAATGATCCCTTCCACCACCCAGCGCGCGCGCAGATAGAGATTGGAAATGCCCGCGAGCACTTTCGGATCGAAATAGTTCTTTATGTCGCCGTCAGCCATTTGTTTGCATGCAAGAATCGAAGATCGAGAATGGAAGATTGAGGATCGCTATTCTCAATCATCAATCTTCAATCCTCAAAATAATTGGCTCTCCTTCAGCGCGCTGATATTTTTCTACCACCAGCGCTAGGGATACTCTAGCCCGGGGTTTATTCACACGCGACAGCGAGCGCGAACCTTGTGGTAGGTATCGCCGCCGCAGCGGCTACATTGCGGCTCGGCCATCGGCCGATGGCTTCACTTCTTGTAACAGCCGGCGGATGATGTCCAGCGAGGTAAGACCTTCTCCCTGGGCCTTGAAGTTGGGAACGATGCGGTGGCGCAGCACGGCAGGGGCAAGCGCTTGGATATCTTCGATGGAGACCGCATAGCGCCCCTGGAGCATCGTGCGCGCCTTGGCGCCGAGGATGAGATACTGCGATGCCCGCGGCCCGGCGCCCCATTCAACGTAATCCTTGACGAACTGCGGGGCGTCGGCGGTTCCCGGCCGCGAGCGCTGCGCAAGGGAGACGGCGTAGGACACGACGAACGGCGAAACCGGCACGCGCCGCACCAGTTCCTGGCAGCGCAGAATCGAGGCGCCTTCCATGACCTTGCGCGGCGCCGGCTTCTCTGTGGATGTGGTTTGCATGACGATCTGCACTTCGTCGTCAAAATCCGGGTAGCCAATCTCGATGTTCAGCATGAAGCGGTCGAGTTGGGCTTCGGGCAAAGGATAGGTGCCCTCCTGCTCGATGGGGTTCTGCGTTGCCAGAACAAAAAAGGGCAGATCCAGAGAGTAGGTCGTGCCGCTGGCGGTGACTTTGTACTCTTGCATCGACTGCAGCAGCGCCGCCTGGGTCTTGGGCGGCGTCCGGTTGATTTCGTCGGCGAGCAATATATTCGTGAAAATCGGCCCTCTGAGAAATTGCAGCTGCCTGCGCCCCGTCGTCGCGTCCTCCTGCAAGATGTCGGTGCCGGTAATGTCCGAAGGCATCAAGTCCGGGGTGAACTGGATACGGTTGAAGTTCAAATCGAGAATATCCGCCAGCGTGCTGATGAGCAGCGTCTTGGCCAATCCCGGCACCCCGACCAACAGGCAATGTCCCCTGGCGAAGAGCGCGGTCAAGACCTCCTCGACGACGCGATCTTGCCCGACGATGACCTTGCGAATTTCGCCGATCATGGTATCCCGTTTGGCGGCAAATTCTTCGATCTCCGCGATCTCGTGTTGCTGAATCACCATTGACTCCATTAACTCCTTTTCAATTGGCGCCCATGAGCTTGTCCAAGTTTGCGCGCGCCGCCTGGGCTTTTTGGGTTTCCCCCAAGGCGGCGTAGCTCTCGCCGAGCAAACGATAGATCAGCGGGTTGAAAGGATTGATCTGCACCGCTTCCTCGAGCGCGCCTCGCGCCTCGCGATAGTTTTTCCCCGCATGATGGACCCGGCCCAATTGAACATAAGTGTTGGCGCTATCGGGATCGACGTCGAGGGCCTTCTTGAGCGCATCCCGGGCGTCGTCCAGACGGTTTAGTTGGATGAAAACTCGCCCCAGTTTGTTGAGGATGATCGGCGAGTGGGGACTGATCTGGAGCGCCCGGCGGTATTCGCTGGCGGCCGCCTCGGTGCGGCCGCGGCCCAGCAGCTGGTCGGCGAGGTGCGTGCGGTTGCGCGCCACGTTGGATTGAATTTCCTTCAGCTCCACGGCGTCTTCATCTTCCCGGCCGTCTTTTTTGACCCTGAGCTTGCGCACGCGGCTGCCTTCGATGGGCTTGAGACCCTTGCTTTTAAGAAATCCTTTCCACTCCGATTCGAAGGCGGCGAAGGAGAATGCGAACATACTTTCGATGGCGGCGGAGGTCGGTTTGTCACGCAATGCGGCGAGCAGCTCGCGCACGCCGCTGCGGCCTTTGCTGCTATTGATAAAGTCCACCGCCGATGCCGCCTCGGCGTACGCTAACTGCACCTGCTCGGGGGTCTCCAGATGAATCAACGACGGCTCCATTTTTTGGAAGCCGACAAACTGGTTTTTCTCGAGCGCTTGCACCAGCAGCGTCTGGTTGGCGGGAGTCAGATAATCCTCGGCGGCGTCCTTGGCCGGCGCCGGTTTGCGCCAGCGGGTTTCATAGAAGCGCGCCATGCCCTCATGGAGCCAGATGGGCGCTTTATTATTGGTCAGGCCGACGATGGCGTAGTGCAGATACTCATGGCTCAGCGAATCGACCCAGCGGTAGCCCAGGCTCAGCGCCCTGGGCGAGATGATCATGAGCTTGTTGAATTTACAGATGCCCACCGCGCCGGTCTCTTCGATGTCGCGCAGCGACAGGGTCGAGATGGCGTTGAAGCTCGACGCGTCCGGCGCGATCTCGACGCGGACCTTGTCTTTGGGGTAATAACCCAGCTCGGCGCCGATGGCCGTGTAGCTCTTTTCCAAAGTGTCCAAAGCATAGGCAGCCAGAATGCCGTCGCGCTTGTCGTCGAGATGAAGAATGAAATGGGCGCTCTCGAAGCGTTTCAGGTTTTTTACGACATCGACGGTGAATTGCGCGAGCAGCTTGTAACCCTGGTGGCGCTCGTCTTTGGAATCGATGGCCAACGCTTTGTCGAAAGCCGTAAGCGCGTCTTGATAGCGCCCCTGGTAGAACTTCAACCGGCCGTCGAAAGCAAGGGCGCCCGCGGATGCGGCGTTTTCCCGCAGCGCCCTGGCGGCGAACTCTTCCGCCTCCGCCGTGCGCCAGGCATCCAGGAGTTCATCGCCGGGTTTGAATTTGGGGTCGGCCTCGGCGCCGTATAGACGAGCCGCGCCAAACAGCAAGACCAAAACCAGGAAAAACAAATTTCGATATTTCACCGGAGAACTACTCTGAGAGATTTTTAAAATAGCGCTCGATCTGGTCTTTCATCTGCGGTGGGACCCCTTGCTTCAAGGACTCGAGGATTTCTTCGCGGAAATTACGCGGCGCCTTGTAATCTTCCTTGCCGGGCAGACGGAAACGTTCGATCTCCAAACCCGTGACGCCGCCCTCGACGTCGAACTGGGGAAACTGCGGCATGCCGGGCAGCGGCACTAGCATGCCCCCCGGCATGAAGCGGCCCTGGCGGAACAGCCGGGTCACCGGCATGTTGCCAAGCTGCCCGCGCTGCGCCATTTGCTGCATCGCCGACTGCATTTGTTGCTGCGACTGCGACAGACGTTCGAGGGCGCTGCGCTCCGGGGGCACCGCCCCCGGCGAGTCGAGTTTGCCGAGACGCTCCGAGGCGGAACCCATGGAGTTTCCCGCCTCTTTGATGCCCTGCAATATTTTCGGGTCCAGGTTTGGGAAAAGCTGGAACAGAGAATCGAGTTTTTCGTGCAGATCCTCGGTGCGCTCCTTGAGCGCGCTCTGGCGCTGGGCGAGATCGCGAATCGCTTTTCTATCCGCTTCGTTTAACGCTTGCGCCGGCCCGCCCGGCGCGCCCATCAAGGCGTCCAGTTCGGATTTAAGATTCTTCAGCGTGGCCTCGGCCCGTTGCGCCTTGGGCTCCTGTGCGGGTGTGCGCGGTTTCGCCAACTCGTTGCGCGCCAGCTTGTCCCCTTCACCGTAGCCGGGAAAGTCCTTAGCCAAAAGCTTGGCGATCAAGTTCTTAACCAACTGGTTCATCGTGGCATCGTCGAGCTTTTTGGTGATTTCCGGATCGTCGTC
>DASWHT010000502.1:0-4192 GCA_036398075.1 Binatia bacterium
TTCCGGCCGCAGCGTGAGTAGAGCGTCGTTATCGTCGCGGTCGGCGAAGGTATACATCTCCTTCTCGACGATGTCGGTGGTCTCACCGATGGAGCGGCTGAAGAGCTCGGTCTTTTCGAGAATCGGAACGCGGATTTCGGCAAAATTATAGACGCTTAAAACCCGCCGCGCCTCGGCCTCGGCAAGCTGCCAGGACTCCACCTCCTCGGGAAAGACGTCCGCGAAGCCTTTGATACCGGTGATTTTCATGGGTTTGACCTGTAGTTATCCCAACAGAACACCATAAGAGCCTATATAGTTCAAGCCAATCCAGTCCGTGGGGCAACCGCGGCGCCAAAACGTTCTGCGCCGGCTGCAACAAGCGAAGATTTGGGATGGAGGATCGAAGATTGCCACATTCCATCTTTTCTTTTTGATGCTCGATCATTTCGATAGGCCTTTTCAACAGCCTGCTATTTAGAACTGCGCGCAGCATGGCGATACACCCGGCTGCGCCGCGTCGTGCCATGCAGCTCGGCGAACAGAAAACCGCGAAAGGTCATAAAATAAGTGAGAAATAAACCGAAGCCGAAGGCGATCACGAACAGTTGAAGAAAATCCGGCAACATCCAGACGAAGGCGTAAAGAAGGCGCAGCAGAAAAAATCCCACCGCGGTAATGATGATATTGGGCAACAGCCATTCGAGCCAGTTTTCCACGATAAAGCTGTAACTCGCGGTCAAGAGTTCCAGGCCCGAGGTGCGGGTTTGATAGATAAATTCCGGCACGGGATTGAGCAAAATATAAAGCACTACTTGAATCAGAAAATAAATCAGCCCGCCGTTTGGGACGGACCCGAGAGCCATGGCGGCTATCCTCATCGGTATCCATATGATGAATGCCACTGTCAGCAAATCCCAGAGATAAGCGGTGAAGCCATTGAGGAAATCGTCGACATTGGCTTTGCCGCTGGCGATCATGTTTTTAATTAAATGGAGCCCCGAGCTGAGGCAGGCTTGGCTCGCCAGCGCCAATAGGAAGCCGCCGAGAAATCCCAACGGCAGCGCCAGAAGACCGGCCATCGACATGATGAAGCCATAGGCCAACGGCGCGAAGCTTACGATCCAGTTTTTCGCGACGCACTGCCAAGATTTATGTAAAGCCGCCGCATAGATCCACAACGTCGCCTGGACGATCTTCATTTATCTCTCATAACAAAAAAATCATTTCGCTTCAGCGATACGGAGCGCGGCTCCAGATGAGCTCAGCCATCGCCGGTTCAAATTGCTGAGGAAGTGTTCTTATCGAGCGCGATAGTTGTCGCGCCGGTCGGATCGGACAGGCTCGCGACGATTTCCGCCGGGATAGCCTGCGCCTGTATCTCGCCCGCTCGCTCGGGATGCGGCGCTGCCCAAACACGCTTCTCGAAGCCTTCGAGCGCAAGCTCGCCGTCTCTTAACAACCGATGACGCACCGTGAAGCTGCTTCGTCCCCATTCGCCGATCTCACTCTCCACAACGACCTCATCGTCGAAACGGCATGGTTTGACGAACCGGGCACCCACTTCGACGATTGGCATACCAACGATGGCATATTTTCGCCGCATGGCGAGCGGCGTCAAACCCGTGCGCTCGAACAGCCATCCGGTGCTACTGTCAAAGATAATGAGGTATTGCGGATAAAATACGATGCCCGCGGGATCGCATTGACCCCATTCAATGCGCAGCGTTCGACGGTTGACCAGCATCGGCTCGCTTTCCTTTCGTCAGGGATAAATAAACGGAGCCACTTCGCGGGCGGGGTTTTGACCCCGCCGCCAATTAAAATATCGCAAAGGGGATGCTCGCCCCCTTTGGAAACCCCATAATGTTGTTCCCGCCTCAAGAGGCGGGGTTTACATAGAATATGCAAAAAACAGCGTGAACGGATGACCGGTGAACTCGACCGGGAACCACGCCAGAATGTGTTAAAACTCCGTTCATGGTTCGACTGGCTCTCCACGAACGGATGTCAGTCATTACAAATCAAGTACATAACCGTTCGCCCGGAGCTTCGTCGAAGGGCTCCTGAAGAGTTTTCACACACACTGACACCGCGATCGGGACCGGCTAGTCATATACCCCTGGCAGAGCCGGAGGCGTGATTCGTGATCAGCCCAAGGCTGACTGGCCAGCTTGCGCTGGCAGTTTTCACGGCTCTCCATCTTGCCTCCTCTCCCTCTGGGAGAGGACTGAGGTGAGGGCGAATCTTTCCTGGCAATCACGGCCCTCACCCTTCCCTCGCCCCCGTGGAATTGCAGCCCGGTATTCCACGGGGGCGAGGGTAAGAGCGTATCAACTGTCTTGGTGCCATGAGTCAATTTCGGTTCCATGCCCAAAATGTGAGAATTGACAAACCCCGCAGATGTCAAACTCTACGAGTTCCCCAGTAGAGCTGGGGTTTACCTACCTGCGGCTAATTTTCCTCTTTCCGATAGTGCGGCATTACCCGGCCGGCAAAAAGCTCCAGGGTCCGAAACGCGTCACGCTCATTGATACCACCAAAGTTGATCTGCATCGACGGCTCGTGCTCGCCGATGAGGTTTCGATTGAACTCCACCTGCTCGATCACCTCCTCCGGCGTCCCCACGAGAGCCGTGTGGCTGTCGATCATCTTCTCGGGGGTAAGCGCGCCGATGGCCTCCACCAATTTCTCATAGCCGGCGTATTGGCCTGATGCTTTACCCGTCCAAGAGCGCACCGCCTCGCTGAAGACTTCGACATAGCGCTCGACCGGCTTCTTGAATCCCTCGACGGCTTCCCGGTGGGTTTCAGCGACGTAACAGTGGAGCGAAGATTGAATCTGCTCAGCGCCCGGCGCATGGCCGGCGCCGCGCCAGGCGTCGCGGTAACTCTGCACCAGGTCGCGGACAAGATCGAGATTACTGGCGAAGGGGACGATCATAATATGGTAGCCGCGTCGCCCTGCCCATATGAAAGACTCTTTCGTCGCCACCGCAGCGATCCAGATCGGCGGATGCGGCCGCTGCACCGGCCGGGGCATGAGGCGGACGTCTTCAAACCTGTGAAATCTTCCTTCGTAGGAGAGCCGTTCCTCAGTCCAGAGGCGGGTAATAACGTCGATCCCCTCTTCGAAGCGCGCGCGGCTTTCGTCCATCTTGACGCCGAAGACGTCGAACTCCTTGGGGATGAACGCACGCCCGAAGCCGGCGTCGAGCCTGCCGTTGCTGATGTTATCCAGCATTGCCAACTCGCCGGCGAGCTTGATCGGGTTGTTGAAGGCAGGGATCACCGCGCCGGTGATGAGCCGGATGCGCCGCGTCCTGGCCGCGATGGCTGATAGAAGAACGATGGGATTGGGGCTATGGCCGCCATAATCATGAAAATAGTGCTCGACGGTCTTGACCGAATCGTACCCCAACTCGTCACCCCGTTCCGCGAGGCGAAGCGCCTGCGCGAAGTACTCCGCCGTGGACATGTCCTGCAAGCGAAACGACGGGAAAAAGTTAAGACCGAAGCGCATCCGATTGCCCCCATCCGCCCCGGGTCGATAACGGCGAATGTTCCAACGGAAGAAAACATATCACTGCGCGTTGACCTGAACAATGAATAACCACGCGAGCGCGCTTCTCGCTTGCAAGGATCGATTGCCGCGCGAATGTTACGATGCTAAAACAGAATCCGCTTGGAAGAGCACAAAAGTGCACTCGTGGAGGTGAAGGCTTTTTTGAAACATCCCGACACCCAGGCGATTTACATGCTCGGCTCTGGCTGGCGCTTACTGAAAATCGTGCGCTTGCTCGAACAAGATCTGCAGGTTCCAGTGATTTACGCTCTATCCTGCAAGCTCTGGGACGTGCAGAAAAAATTCCGCGTGCGCGAAGCGATCAAAGGCTATGGGGGATTGCTAGAAGAGTTGCCGTAGGCACTGCGCATACGCAGTTTCGAGTTTCAAGTTTTGAGTTCCGGCGCCAAACCCGAAACTAGAAAGACCTAAAGCGTATGGCGCCGCGGCGAGATTTCTTTTCTCTAAAATACGTTCGGCGGAAAAATCAGGTTTGCGCTGTTCTTATCGGCCCCGCGCCTGAATCCGAAACGTCTGCTGATGTTCGGTAATCCACTTCTGAATGCGCTCGCTAACTTTAACATCAGGTGGCGCCGGGTGCTTTATCCGTTCGAGGCTCATGCGCGGGAAGCGGGGCTTGATGGCCGAG
>DASWHT010000503.1:0-2583 GCA_036398075.1 Binatia bacterium
AGATTGGCGAGAATCGTGCCACTGTCCCAGTAGCAGTGACGATAGGCGCGGGACTGGTACTTCCACGCATTACGCCAGAAAGTCGAAGCGCAAATCAGAATTGCCGGCGCGTTCACGATCGAAGGCTGTGCGCCGGCGGCGCCGATGAGCGCGCCCCGGTAGTCTCCTTGCCGCAGTCTTCCCAAGGAGAAGTCCTGCGGGCTGAAGTGATAGACCCCGGCTTCGAGGTCTTCGAGGTCGCCGCAGACCAGATAGAGATCGATGTGATAGAGCGCGCCTGTGCAAGCGGCGGCGCGAAAAAGCATCTCTCCGCCCGGGTAACTCCGGCGTTTGGTAACGCCCGCCGAGAGAAAAAAAATTTCCGCCAGAGTTTGGCGCGTCAGGCCGGCAACACCCTCCACGTCAGCGCCGGTCGCCGAAATCGCATCCAGCGCGGCCACTCCTGATGACGACAAATGCTGATTCAAGGGAATAGGCTCAAGATCGCGGTAAATCTTGAGCGGCATCGGCTGGATCTCCCAATCTAGATAGTGCGGGTTGGTCCGAATACTCTGATAGGAATGTTTCGTACCGTCATGGTAGGCCCATCCGGCAGCGATTTCACGGTTTTTCATATCGACCCCCCGGTTCTTGATACGATTCCTATCACTCGAAGGGCGCGCGCACTAGTGAACTGTAACAATTGGTTCGCGTCTAAGTTCGAAGAACCCTTCGACAAGCTCAGGGTGAACGGTCAAGGCACACGCCGTTCGTGGTGAGGCTCTCGAACCATGAACGGCTAACGCTATGTAGCTGTTACAGTGCACTAGCAGATCGCTACTCAGTGAGTTTCATTCCCTACCCGATACAAATAATGATGATATTTGCAAATCCGCCTTGCTTGGCCACCCTGCGATATGTAACAATTTACACTTATGCGCCATAAAAAACCCAGATTCGTCGATTGTCCGGAGTCACGGCTTGCACTAATTGATGCAAAAGATGCCACCACATCGCTCCCCAACCATAAAACCTCACTCGCGAAGAATTGAAGGAGAACGATGAACCGATTTGCTCTTTCTCTCGTCAACGGCCTGCTGGCGCTTGCGCTGTTGCCTGCCTACCCCTGTTGGGCAAATTCCGAAAAGCCACTGATGGTAGGCGTCGCCGGGCCGGCAATCAATATGGTCTACGCTTTCGTCACCCGGGATGCCGGGCTCTGGCGAAAGTACGGGCTAGATTCGCGTGTCGTCGTCTTTGAATCCGGCTCCATTCTGGCTCAAGCCGCGCTTTCGGGCGAGGTCAAGTTTTCAATCTCATCGGGACCAGCGACGATTGCTTCGCGCACCCAGGGCGCGGATACCATTATCGTCGGGGCCGTGGTTAACACATTGCCTTACAGCGTAGTTGCCGCCAAAGGGATTACCAGGTGGGACCAGCTCAAGGGCAAGAAAGTCGCCGTTAGCCGATTTGGCTCGGGAACGGACACGGCCATGCGCATGGTGCTCAAGAAATTCGGCATGGACCCCGCCAAAGATGTAACCATTTTGCAGGTAGGCACGCAGCCCGCTCGGGTCCAAGCATTGGCCGCCGGTGCCATCGATGCCACGCTCATTTCCCCACCCTTGGATCTCGCCGCGAAGAAGCAAGGCTATAATATTCTCGTCAACATCGCTGATCTCGGTATTCCCTATCCTCAAACGGTGATCGAAACCACCGATCGTTTTATCAAGGAAAACCCCCAGACCGTAAAACACTTTCTGAAAGGTTTCCTCGAAGGCGTGCGCTATGCCGCCAGCCACCGGGACCATACCAAGAAAGTTATTACCAAGTATTTGATGACCGCCGACCCTGAAGTAGTCGAAGCGACCTACGAGAGTTATCTGCAGGTCACCGATTACAGCGGCTACCCGAATCTGGAAGGTATTCGCAACGCGATCGACGAAGTGGCGCAACGCGTGCCGGCGGCCAAGTACAAAAAACCCGAAGAGTTCGTCAACACCCGCTTTTTAAAAGAACTCGAAAAAGAAGGTTTCTTCAAACAGCTGCGCCCATAATGTAGCTCCGGAGTTATCACCCTACCGCCAAAGCCGCGAGCTTGTCGGCAACGCGACAAGTTCGTATGATATAAGCCATGTTGGATCGGACGATCCGCGTTTGGGTCGCGTTTGCGTTCCTTGTGTATTTTTCTGGCTGCGCCAGCGTCGAACCCGTTAAAGTGATTACCGAGCCCCGCCACGGGCTCGAGGTTAAAATCGATGGGCTCATTGAGAACGGCGCAAAATCGCCGGTGCCCCCGCTGACCACCACTTTTACTCAAAATGAAGTGAATCATATTTTGGCCGTCCGCATGAAAGAAATGATGCCCAACGGCTTGAGCGACCCGCGCGTCACTCTGCTCGGAAACGGCGCGCTGGTGGCGCGGGTTGTCGTCGATATGGATGAATATAAGCGCCGGCGCAGAGGGCGGGGCGGCCTGGGTCCGCTGACGCTAATGTCCGGCAGGCTCCCCGTCACGGCGCGGGGAACATTGCAAACTCAAGAAGGCCAGGGCCGGTTCAAACTTCACGGGGCGGAGGTCAACGGCATACCCTTGCCCGCGCC
>DASWHT010000504.1:0-2479 GCA_036398075.1 Binatia bacterium
GCCTTCTTTTTTGGCCGCCTCGACGATGGCGGCCCACTCTTTGTCGCCGGTCTTGGTCTGCGCCCCGCCCGTGGTTGCTCCAGCGAGAATGAAAAAGCTTGCGAATAAGAGCATTCGTTTCATCTGAATTACCCTCCGCGCTCCCATCATGAGTTATACTGAGAAGTCCAAGAGTCAATAGTCATCGTGCATCCGAGGGGCGAGCTTGCGCCGCCGAGCATAGTTCAGAACGTTCAAGCCGTCTAACCCCCCACCTCTTTCCTCCCCCGCGTGGCGGGGGAGGACGAAGGAGGGGGCGTGAACGATTTGAACTTTTTGAACGAATTGAACTCATTAATAACAGCATCAATCGCTCCCGGATAATCGCAGACCGACTTTTCTGCCGATCACCATCATCGCGCCGATGATCATCGTGATCAGCAGCCCAAGCGCCGCCGCCCGTTCCAGCTCGCCGGTGAAGCTGTACTCGAGAAGCAAAATCGCCAGCGGCCGCGACTGATGGCTGTAGAGTAGCACGGGAGTGCTAATGCTGGTCAAGGCGCTGCCGAAATTCATCAAGCCCACCGCGCCGGCGATGGGCGCCAGCAACGGCAGGAGAATGCGCCGGTAAGTGTAGCTCCACGACGCGCCGCTTACGCGCGCCGAGTCTTCCAAATCACCGCCCAGCTGCAACAAGCCCGCCTTGAATGCCTGGGTCGTTATCGGACTGTCGGCAAGAATCAGCGCAAAGGCGATTCCCCACACCGTCCCGTAGAGAAAAAAACGTAAAGGCGTCGCTAGAAATAGCCAGAGCACGCCGAGACCGAGCAGAATCCCCGGCAGCACATGGGGAATCCAGCAAAGACTCTCGAGGAGCGGCGCGGTAATCGTCCGCCGCGAGACTATTAGATAGGCAAGCGCGGAGTAAAGCAGAATTCCACCGGCGGCGGTGATGCCGGCAATGATCAAGCTATTCTTCAAGGCGATGAGAAAAATCGGGTCGGCGAACAAGTTGCGCCAATGATCGAGCGTGAACGGCGAGGCGATATTGAAGAACCCATAGCGCCGCATGAACGAGCCGATGACCAGAAATGCGAGCGGCAAGAACATCATGACGATCACGTAAACGAGGCACCCGGTCAAAGCGGCATAGCGCCATTTGCCGAGCTTGACGCGCAGCGTGGAATAACCTTGGCCGGTAACGACGGCGAACTTTCTGTTGCCGCTAAGATACTTCCAATAGAAAAACAGTAGGATCGCGAGGACGAACAAGAAGACCGAACCCAACGCCGTGGCCTCGCCGTAGGCGCGCGGCTGACGGTTCAGGAAATCATAAATTTTCGTTGAATAAACATAGATGCCGGACGGCGTGCCGAGCAATAGCTCGGTGTTAAAGGATTGCAGGCCGCGAATAAAGCTCAGCACGGACACCGCGAGAATCATCGGTGATAGCACCGG
The DNA here is from genome assembly GCA_036398075.1 of Binatia bacterium. Lineage (GTDB taxonomy): Bacteria > Desulfobacterota > Binatia > UBA9968 > UBA9968 > DATACQ01. The sequence goes on from DASWHT010000504.1 coordinate 1,438, forward strand.
CAAAGTAATGCGCCGGAGCATTGTTGCGGTATTGGCGCCGGCGACCCGCGCCGCTTCTTCCAACGTCGCGCCCAAACGGCGGAACACCGGAACAAGCAGCATCACTTTGAACCATATGCCGCCGGTCGAAGTATGCACCCAGACAATGCCCCAAAAACCATAAGGGTCGAACAACGGACCATCGACCAACGGCAGGCTCCGCGCCAGCGTGTTGAGAGAGCCAAAGTTGGGATCCAACAAGAGAATCCAGGCCAGCACCAACGGGAAATCGGGAACAAAGTAGGCAACCCAACAGACGGCTTCGAGAAATTTCCCGCCGGGCATGTCGGTGCGCGCAATCAGCCAGGCGAAAATCACCGATAGGATCATCGCTGGAATCAAGCGCACCACCGACAGCAGGAAACTCATCCAGAGAGCGCTCAAGGTGCCGGTATCGGTGAAAGCGCGCAACCAATTGTCCAAGCCGTAGACTGCCGCCGCGCCGGGTGGTGCCAGGTTGAAACTGCCCGTGAGCAAAAACCCCAGGGGCAACCCCATGACGACCGCGAGAAAGATCAAAAAAGCGAACTCCGCCATACGGATCGGCCGCCAACGAAAGCGACCCGCTGTGTGCCAGAGCGTGGCGGTATTCGATTTCATGAGAAGTTACCGCGGCCGAACATTAAGATGAGCGGGATCGAGCGCCAGTTGGACGATCTCGCCGGCGTGGAAGCGCTGTTTTTTCGGCGCCAGCAGGACAAACGAAACCCCGGCGGCTTTAACGTGATATTCAAAACGTTCGCCGAGATAGGCCACTTGTTCAATGGTCGCCGCCAGTTGATTCGGCGCCGGCCCTCCGGCGACGCAGATCTCCACGTTCTCCGGCCTTGTGATGACCCTCGCTGGCGCGCCGTCCGTCAACGAATCTGCCGTCGCATTGGCAAGCGCGCAGCGCCCCGCGCCGTTGGGAAACTCGATCCAGCAGCCGGCCGGACCCCTGGCGATTCTTCCTTCGAAACTGACGACCCGGCCCAAGAACTCGGCGACAAACGGCGTCGCGGGA
>DASWHT010000505.1:0-7289 GCA_036398075.1 Binatia bacterium
CGTCAAGGCGACCAGCGACGACGGCAAGGCCACGGCGTTTAACGTTATCTGCCGCATCGATACGCCGGCGGAGCTGGATTATTACCGCCACGGCGGGATTTTGGAGTACGTGCTCAGGCAGTTGCTGCAGAATTAGAGCCGAGGAGCTAACCACAAAGAGCCTAGCTCGGCGCAGCCGCAACCGAAGAAGACATTTAACCGCAAAGAACGCAAAGGACGCAGAGAAGAGGGGATTGACCACGAAGGCACGAAGGACACGAAGGGTTCGGATAATTGGTAAGGGCGGGTTTCAAACCCGCCCCTACGAAAACTTCGTGACCTTCGTGCCTTCGTGGTGAATAATTTTTCTCTGCTGGCTCAATTTTAGTTGCGGCTTCGCCGCTCTGTGCTCTTTGTGGTTGAGTGATCCTATCCGAAACTGGCGAGTGATGAGACGACGCGAAGCGCTTGCGGCGCTCGGGAAAGCATCGCTGGCGCTGCTTTTCGAATCAAACCAATTGTTGCTTTCGAGTGCTCACGCCGCTGAGAGGAGCCCTATGGCGACACCGGCACATATCGGAAAATTCACCGCCGACAATCCCGGCATCATGACGCTGCAGGGGACGAATCAATATATCGTCGGCAAGGAGAGCGCGCTGGTGATCGATGTCGCGCTCAGCGCCGACTCGAACATGGACGGTATTCTGGAGCAAGCCGAAGCGATGGGCGTAAAAAAGATCGAAAAGATTTTGCTCACGCATATCCACAGCGATCATTGCGGCGGCGCGCTGGCGCTTCGAAAACGCTGTGGCGCTAAATTGGGTATCCACCGCTCACGGGCGGGTTATCTCGGCGGCGAGGACTTTCAGTACGGTGACGACGACCGTATTGGCTTCGGCGGCGGGGAACTGCACGTATTGCATACGCCGGGACATGAGTCCGGCCACTGCTGCTTTTATGAAGGGGACGAAAAGGTGCTATTTAGCGGTGACAATATCCTCGGCTACGGCACCGCGGTGATTCGCCCGCCCGACGGCAATATGACGGATTATCTCAAGTCGCTGGAGCGTCTGCTCGGATTCTCAGTGGACTTAATCTTGCCCGGCCACGGGCCGCTGGTCGCCAAAGCGGAAGATAAAATCCGCGAGTACATCGAACATCGACGAACGCGCGAGCAGCAGGTCTTGCGGGCTCTGCGCAACGGGCGAAATACCATCGGCGATATCACGGAAATGATCTACGTCGATGTCTCGGCCGCGCTCAAGCGAGTGGCGGAGTTTTCCGTGCAGGCCCATCTCGAAAAGCTCATCGACGAAGGCCGCGTAAAGAAAGAAAACAGCCGTTATCTTTTGCTCGACCGCAACTGAGCGAATCCGCCGGTGGCGGATTCGTGTTCAAAGTTCAACGTTCAAGGTTCAAGGTTTCGGATTCAGACTATTCTTGGTTTCGGCTCGTAACTAGACACCAGAAACCCGGAACTAGAAACTATTTTTCCATAATAATGACGGAGTAGCCGCTTTGCGCCAGTTGCCGCGCCTGTTCCTCGGCCGCGGCGCGGTTGGAATAGGTGCCGAGCTGAACGCGGTAGTAGGTGCGATTGCTGGACTGCATCGGCACGATGGCAATTTCTGAATAAAATTGTTGCAGGCGGTCGCGCATTTGCTGCGCGTTTTCCAGTTGTGCGAAAGAGCCCACTTGCAGAGTATAATCCAGGGAAGTGCGAATCGCTTGGATCCTGTAGGGCGCTTCGATCACTTCGATGCGCACCGGCGCGGTGCCAGCACCGACCATATCGATCGACCTTGCGGCGGCATGGGACAGATCGACGATTCTCCCCTTGGCGAACGGCCCGCGGTCATTAACCAAGACCTCGATGGACTTGCCGTTGTTCAAGTTGGTCACCATGATGCGCGTGCCCAGCGGCAGCGTCTGGTGCGCTGCGGTGAGATCGTCCTGGTTGTAGATGTCGCCGCTGGCGGTGGCCTGGCCGTGAAATCCAGGCCCGTACCATGACGCGATGCCGGTTTGCGCCGCGCGGTTTTCCGGCGCTGGAGCTGGCGGCAGCTTAACTCTTCCCGGCGGCACCGCGCAGGCGGTGAGACCTGCCACAGCCAACCCAAGGGCCGCAGCGCGAGAGCGATGAGCGTAGCGGTTCTTCATCGATATGAGTTTGCGACGATGCGCGCCGGCGAAAATTTCCGCGCCATGAGTCTCTTGTCGCACTGGGATGGCGGAAACGCGAAGCGGGATGACCGATGCTACGTTGTTTTTTGCTATGCGTCAATCAACGCCGCAGCGGTTTACCCTCGGGGGCGATTGTGTTAGCTTACAGTAAATTTCCAGGGGAGAACTCGGGTCATGTCAGGCCATTCCAAATGGAGCACGATCAAGCACAAGAAGGCCGCCAAGGACGCCAAACGGGGCAAGCTTTTCACCAAACTGATCAAGGAAATCACGGTGGCGGCCCGCATGGGCGGAGGTGATATCAACGCCAACCCGCGTTTGCGCACGGCGGTGATGACGGCGCGGACCCAAAGTATGCCCGGTGATAATATCGACCGGGCGATCAAAAAAGGCACAGGCGAACTCGAAGGGGTTACCTACGAGGAGATCCAGTACGAGGGCTACGGCCCGGGCGGCGCGGCGATCATCGCCCAGGTATTGACTGACAATAAGAATCGCACGGTGTCGGAGATCCGCCGGTTATTCACCAAGCATGGCGGCAACTTGGGGGAGACGGGCTGCGTGGGCTGGATGTTCGATAAGAAGGGGCTGATTACGGTTGAAAAGTCTCAGACTGACGAAGAAAGATTATTGGGGATCGTTCTTGACGCGGGCGCTGAGGATGTCCGCGATGAGGACGAATTCTTCGAAGTGGTGACGCAGCCGGAAGATTTTCACGCGGTTAAGGACCGCTTGGATCACGAGAAAGTAGCCGTCGCCAGCGCCCAAGTTACGCTGATACCGAAAACCACCGTTAACGTCGATGCCAAGAATGTCGAACAGATTCTCAAGCTCACCGAAGAGTTGGAGGATCACGACGATGTTCAGAATGTGTCGGCGAATTTCAATATCCCCGCCGAATTGATGGAAAAGGTGAGCTGATCCGGTGACCCCGGTGGCGAAGACGAGCGCGCAGCGACCGAGGGGCGAAACGATTCTCGGAGTCGATCCCGGTTCGATCGTTACCGGTTGGGGGCTGGTGGAGCTTGAAGGAAATCAGCTGCGTCATGTCGCCCACGGCATCATTGGAACAACGACGGCTCTCAGCCAAGCCGAGCGTTTGCGGCAAATTCATTGCGGCTTAGAGGAGGTTATAAAGCAGTATCGCCCAGCCGACCTGAGCCTGGAGAAAGTATTTTTTTCCCGTAACGTACAGAGCGCGTTGAAGCTGGGCCAAGCGCGCGGCATGGCCATGTTAGCGGCGGCGCAAAATCAAATCGCCGTGTCCGAGTATTCGGCGACGGAAATTAAAGTCGCGGTTGTCGGCTATGGCCATGCAACCAAGGAGCAAATACAAAAGATGGTGAGCGCGTTGCTCGATCTACGCGGCTCCCTGCGCGGCGACGCCGCGGATGCTCTAGCCGCCGCGATTTGCCACATTCACCGTAGAGCTTACCAAACTCGAATGGTCGGCGCCGTGAGCCGCGCCGCAAAGGCGAGTTGGCGGGATTACCCGAGAGTTGTATCAAAGCGATAGGCGCCGGCATAAAGCGCCCGTCAGCATCGTATTTCTAATTTCATCGTGATCGCGCATATTAGCGGCACGTTAGCGCAAAAAATCCCCGGTGAGATCGTTGTCGACGTCAACGGCGTTGGCTACCAGATCTCTATTCCTTTGAATGTGTTTTATCGCTTGCCGGAGATCGGCGGCCGGGTGAGTTTGCAAGTCTATACTCATGTGCGCGAGGATACTTTGCAGCTTTTCGGCTTTCAGGATGGCGCCGAGAAGCAGATTTTCTTGCTGCTGACGGCCGTGTCGGGAATCGGGCCCAGGTTGGCGGTCAACATCTTGTCGGGGATAGCGGCGGAGGATCTGGCGCGGGCGCTTAAAGAAGGGGACCAGGTGCGGCTGGTCGGCATTCCCGGAGTCGGCAGGAAATTAGCCGAGCGCATGATTGTCGAACTCAAGGATAAGTTCATGACTTTACCATCCGCCGGCGCCTCCAGTAAGCCAAAGGAGCGCGATTCGCAGCTGATGCAGGATGCCGTGTCGGCGCTGGTCAATCTCGGTTATCGCAAGGGCGAAGCCGAGAATAATGTTCGCGCCGTTCTCGAAGGGGGCGAAGACGCATTAGAAAACGTTTTAAAGGAAGCGCTGCGCCGCATGGGCCGTTGAGGTGATTTTGAATTTCCGTCCGCGGCGCCGCTTTTGATTGCCGGAACCCTCGCCCACTGGGAGAGGGAAGGGCGAGGGCGCGCGCCGGCGAGTTAGGTAAATTTCCATGATCGATGGGCATAGGGACGACGACGAGGTAAACTACGAAGTAAATCTGCGGCCGCGCGGCTTCGATGAGTACGTCGGGCAAGAGCCGATCAAAGAAAACTTAAGAGTGGCCATTGTCGCGGCCAAGGGTCGGGGCGATGTGCTCGATCATATTCTTTTTCACGGTCCACCCGGCTTGGGTAAGACTTCATTGGCCTACATTATCGCCCGTGAGATGGGCGTGAATATCAAGGCGACTTCCGGGCCTGTGGTCGAACGGCCGGGCGACTTGGCGGCACTGCTTACCAACCTCGAAGAAGGCGATGTCCTTTTCATCGATGAGATTCACCGGTTGAACCATGTGGTGGAAGAAGTGCTCTACCCCGCGATGGAGGATCATCAGATCGATCTCATGATCGGTCAGGGACCGGCTGCTCGTTCCATCAAGTTGGAGCTCAAGCGCTTTACGCTGATCGGCGCGACCACGCGTTCCGGGCTATTGACTTCCCCCCTGCGCGACCGCTTCGGCCACATCCATCGCTTGGACTATTACGACACCGCCGCGCTTTCGCGCATCTTAAAACGCTCCGCTACCATACTCGGCGTGAATGCGGATAGTGCCGGCATCGCGGAAATCGCGACCCGCTCTCGCGGGACGCCAAGGATTGCGAACCGGCTGTTGCGGCGGGTGCGCGATTACGCTCAGGTCAAAGGTAATGGTACGATTACAAAGTCGCTCACGGACGAGGCGCTGCGAATGTTAGAGGTCGATCGGCGCGGGCTGGACAAAATGGACACGATGTTGCTGTTGACGCTTATCGATAAATTTGCCGGCGGACCGGTCGGAGTGGAAACGCTCGCCGCCGCCATCGGGGAAGAGAAAGATACCATCGAGGATGTTTACGAGCCGTTTTTGATCCAGGCCGGGTTTGTGCAGCGCACGCCTCGCGGGCGCGTCGCCACGGCTTTGGCTTACGAACATTTTGACCGGAGCCAGAGGGGAGTGAAACCGAGCGGAGCGAAAAACCAGCCGAGTCTGTTCTGAAGAAGCAGGGTGGATTTGATAGCGGAATGCAAAATGAAAAATGCCCGATGCTGATTGAAAAAAAATGGCGTTGCGCTCCTGCGGTCCACGAGCCTGGAGATGAGGCGGGGAGGCCGGCAATAGCTTGACCACAATAGGTTTACCCAAAGGGATCGATCATGGAGGGTCTGGGCAAAACTCTTATCTTTATTGGCATCCTGTTAGCCGTCTTTGGGGTGATTTTTTTGCTCGGCGGCAAGATCCCCTGGCTCGGCCACCTGCCCGGTGATATTACGATTGAGCGCGAGCGTTTTACCTTTTATTTTCCGCTGGCCACCTGTCTGCTCGTCAGCGTGTTGATTTCCCTTGTCGTTTATTTCTTTCGCAGATAGAATTTCTCGGATTGTCCGATAATGTGCCCGGAAAGAGTCCCATGGAAGCGGTTCACCCGGCCAAACCGATAGCGGAAAGTCTCAAACTGGAAGAGGCCAAGCGGCGCAGGCGCGAGGCGTGGGTGATTGTCGTCACCGCCCTCATGGTGGCGGCGTTCGCGTACTTCGAGGTCAACCTCCCCGACGCTTCTACCGAGCAATCGCTCGGCAACAACATCGTCTTTTTCCTGTTAATCAATATCAACATCATTTTGCTCATGCTCCTGGTTTTCCTGGTGGTCCGAAACCTAGTCAAGTTGGTGTTCGAGCGCAAACGCCACATACTCGGCTCCCGGCTGCGCGTGCGGCTGGTGCTGGCCTTTGTCGGCCTGTCGTTGGTGCCGACCTTGATCTTGTTCGTGATCGCCGGCGGCTTTGTGACCCGTTCGTTTGAACGCTGGTTCGACGTCCAGGTCGAAAGCGCGCTCCAGGGTTCGCTGGAAATAGGCCAGACCTATTATCAAAATTCGGCCAACAACGCGCTTTTTTATGCCAAACAGCTGAGCCGGCTGATCACCGAGGAAGGACTATTTGACGCGCAGCGGATCGCCGAGCTGAAACAGTTCGTCAAGCGCAAGCAGCGGGAATATAACCTTGGCACGGTGGAGTTGTTCACTCCGGACCGTCAATTGCTCGTGGTGGCGTTCAACAACGACGTGCCGACGGGAGTTACAATCAAGGCGGACTCCGAGTTCTTGAACGGCGCGCTGCGCGGCTTGGAAGTGACGCGCACGCAAGAGTTCGGCGAGGGCGATGTGATTCGCGGCGGAGCGCCGGTATACGGCGAGGGCAAGCGCATCCGCGGCGCTGTGGTGGTGGACTATTATGTTCCCAAAAGCATCGCCAAGCGCGCCGCGCAGATCTCCCGCTCCTATGAACAGTATAAGCATTCCATGTTTCTCAAAACGCCGATCAAGAACAGCTACATTCTCACGTTGCTTCTTGTTACCCTCGTTATCATATTCGCGGCGACATGGTTCGGCCTCTATCTGGCCAAAGGTATCACTGTGCCGATTCAGCAGTTGGCCGAGGGAACCCATGCCGTGGCGCAGGGCAATTGGGACTACCAGATTGAAGCCAGCGGCGACGACGAGATCGGCACCCTGGTGGACTCTTTCAACGGCATGACGCGGGATTTAAAGCAGATGACGTTCGAAATCGAACGGCGCGGCCGCTACATGGAGACCCTGCTTGCCAACGTCAATGCCGCGGTCATCGCCGTCGACGCCGGCGGCCAGATCACCGCTTGGAACAAGGCCGCGGAAAAAATGTTCGGTATAAACGGCGCCGAGGCCCTGGGCCACTCGCAGGAACGGATTTTCGCCGCCGAACAGCTCAAGCCGATGCGCGAAATCATGGAGCACGTCAAAGACGGCGAGAGCGTCGAAAAGGAATTGTCGATATCCCTGCCGGACCGGGTGCTGACGGT
>DASWHT010000506.1:0-4021 GCA_036398075.1 Binatia bacterium
GCGTTATTGCTTTTTGGCGCGCAGCCGCTCGATCAGGCCGGTCACCTCTTCGAGGCTGGTGCGGACTTCCGCCTCTGCTTTTCGCACTTCTTCGGGTGGCGCCCCGTTGTCCACCGCGTCTTCGTAGGCGGTCACCGCAACGCCGAACACTTTCAAGACGCGGCGCGTCTCATCGGTTGGCATGGTTTGCTCCTCCTGCGTCGTCGCAGTTTCGTGTTTAGGGTTTTGAGTTTTGGGTTGCGGGTTAACTCGAAACTCGGAACTCCAAACCCGATACGGTCGGGAGACGCAGCTCCCCCAACTTGTAATCGGGAATGAATCCGTTTTCGTCCCATCCCCTTGCCCGATAGTATCCCAGGATCATCTCCTGAAGTTCTTTGGCGGTTAAGCCGACGCCCTGGGCCACGCCAGTCGGGAGAGTTTCGCTCAACAAGCGCTGCGGCAGCCAGTCGTCTTCAGGCCGCCAACCTTCACGCATGTTGAAAAGTTTCTTGAGCGAGTGGATTCGCTCGCCGGCGCGCCGCAATTCGGCGCCCGAGCAGTTCCATCCGGTGACCTGATTAAGCAGTTCGGCGGCCTCGCCGTAAAAATCCGTGAAGCACTTGCGCAGGAATTTACAGACGATTAGTGAATCGAGCACCGCGGCGAAATCTTCCGATGCTGCAACCAGGACCCCTCTGCCTGAGTCAGAGCGCAGCCTGTCGACTTCGCCCGAGAAGTCAGCCTCGTAGGCGCCGGAGCGGTTATGGCAGGCGCCGCGCGGACTCACGGCCAAGCCGAGAGCCATCGTCTTTAAGCTGCGCGGCTCATATCCTGGCAGCTCGAGCCCCTTTACATGCATCGCCCAATACAAACTCTCTCCGCCAATCTCGCAGGCGGCGCGCTTTGAGCCTTCGGCCAACAGCGCGCCGACACCTATACGCTCGGCGATGGCCGGAATCGCAGCGAGAAGAGCATCCGCTTGGCCAAAGCGCAAGCCGAGCTCGTGAGCTTCGGGCAAGAGTCCGTGTTCGCTGCACTCCATTGCCCAAGCCAAGGTGCCGCCGGTGCTGATGGTGTCCACTCCGTAGAGGTCACAGAGGTGCGCGGCCTGGAGCACCACGTCCGGATCTTGAATTCCGCAAAGCGGACCGAGGGCGAAAAGGGTTTCGTACTCCAGGCGCTGCTCTTCGCCGGCGAGGGACTTGAACAGGCGCTCGCAGCGGATCGTACAGCAGGCGCAGCCATGTCTCCGGCTGAAGTTGTTTTCCGTCAGAGTTTCTCCGCTCAAGGCTTCGGCGTGATCAAAGGTCGATTGCTGGAAATTGCGCGTGGGCAAAGTGCCGAGGCGATTGAAAACCGCCAGGTTGGCGACAGTGCCGATATTTCGATACTTGTCGGTGAGTGAACCGAGACTGCGCGAGCTGAGAGATTTTGCGATCGCTTCGATGCCTTTTCGATCGGCTACCTCGGTCTCTCGATCTCCCCATAGGGCAATTGCCTTCAAATTTTTCGATCCCATGACCGCTCCGACCCCGCCCCGGCCGGCGTGACGCCCTTCGTTGCTGATGGTGGCAAAACGCACTCGGTTCTCTCCCGCTTTGCCGATGGCAGCCACCCGCGTTGCCGCAGAGCTCAACTCGGCGCGGATCAGGGATTCGGTCTCGCTGGCACTTTTTCCCATCAAATAACCGGCGTCCCTGATCTCGACGTTTTCATTACGGATGTGGATGTACGCCAAAGAAGCCGCCTGGCCGGTGATCACCAGGCCGTCGAGGCCTGTGCGCTTGAGTTCGATGGCGAAATAGCTGGAGGAGAGCGAGTCGGCGATGAAACCGGTCAGCGGGGATTTGGTGACCACGGCAAACTTGGCGGTGGTGGTGAGACCAGTGCCGACTAACGGGGCGCTGGTAAAGATTAGCGGGTTGGCGGGAGAAAAGGGATCGACTCCTGGCGTGGCATAATCGTAGAGGAGGCTTGTGCCGAGGCCAATGCCGCCGAGGACTTCCCGAAGGCGCGACGGCGCAAGATCATGCCAGGAGCTCTGCCCGGTGCTCAAGTCGATGTGCAGTAAGCGGCCGTGAAACCCATGCATCGCTCAGCCCCGATCCGATGTTAAAGAGGTTTCCTTTAGTTTCACAGATGACTGTCTGTGTGCAAGAAGCCGCGTCATAATTCCTCACTGGCTTATTGTAGTATCCATCGGGACGGGGTCAGCCTCCCGCATCCGCGGAGAGTATGAAAATCTTATCACCCGGATTAATTTTAGCGCTCGCGCTACGAATAAAGTTCAAGCCGTTGATATTGCAGGCGTAGCCACTAACGAGAGCCGCGCCGTCGGATTTGATAACCCGACCCACTAAGACCGGCAGTCTGGCCGCAAGGGCGGCGAGGACGTCGGCGAGACTAGCGTCTTCGGGCAGTGATAGAGAAACCGATCTGGTCTTCGTAAGCAAGCGGGCCACGCCAAAAAGTTCGACGGTGACGGAGACGGGATCAGGGACCGGGCGAAAAGCGCTCTCGGTCTCGTCTCGGTGTCTCGCTTCCCGCCATCGTTTAAGTGCCGACTGGTAATCTTCCGGCGTGTTCATGTTGAGAAAACTCAAACCCGCAGGATCGAAACGACGGATTTCCTCCTCGCCGACTTTATATGTCCGTACCTTGTCATAGAGAAAAATCGGTCGCAACTCGCCGCGCTCAAGCTGCTCTTTAAGGAGCGGCAGCACGCTCCTCCGATAGACCGCGTGCAGCGGCTGGAAACGGTTCTCCCAGTACGGCACCACCACATCGTAATCTGAGATTTGCGATAGGAGATTCGAGATCAAGGAAAAATTGAGGAAGGCGACATCGCAGGACGTCACAAAGCAATACTCTCCGACGGCGGCTTTGAGGCCGTAATAAATGCCGCCCACGGGTCCCTGAAACGGTACTTCGTCGCGCACCAGCGTCGCCGGCAATTGGGGCAGTTCCTGTTCGGGCGCTGCGACGACGACGATATCCGAGAAAAGATGTTGCAACGCTCGCACGATACAAACGATGAGCGGCTCGCCGTTAAAGGGCAGCAGCGCCTTGGGCCGGCCCATGCGCGAGCTCTTGCCGCCGGTTAAGATCACGGCGCTAGCGTTGGTGATCGGCTGATGACTTTCCATCTTTCGGCTTTCCGGCCAGGCGCAAAGGACGAGTTGTGATCGGTCTCCGCCGCGACGGCGTTCGCGTCGAACCGCCGGCGTAGATGTCGATGAAGCGAGACAATTACGGAACGTAGGGATTGTCGAGGGCGGCTTGTTTCATCTGCGCGTGGAGATCGACCATGGTCAGCGCGCAATATTCCATCGAATAGCCGGCGCGAAACTCAACGCTCTCCTGCAATGCCCGGGTAAGCACCGTGCGGTTAAAGGCGCCGTGGCCCATCGCCTCCTCGCCGCTCTCGCCGATCTTGTGCGTATCCATATCCGCTTCTTCGTGAGTGGAAAAATAAACCGCATCTTGCTTGCTAAAGCCGTAGTGTGTCGTCAGCGCCGTATACCACTGGCCCGACCACATCGACAGCGATTCTTCGAAGACATGGAGCCCCCAGAGTTCGACGATGGAGCCGTCGATGAAAATTTTATGGCAGAAGTCATTGATAGCGCGCGCCGCGGGCAGATATGGATCTTCCAGCATTTCTTTTTTGTCGAGGCCCATTTTTTCGGCGGTCTGGAGCAGAACTAACACGTGCCCGGGAGCCCTCGGGGAAATCAATTCATCGGCGATCTTGGCGCAGAAGGGTCCCAGAAGGTCGAAGTGGCGCACGAAAAACGGCAGATGAGTGTAGTAAGATACCGCATTGAGCGCGTTGACCTCGAGCGAGAAATGGCCCCAGTTCTTAAAAAACTGCCGCATCGCCGGCATCGGCAGTTTCCCTTCGCGCAGCTGCGTCATGAAGTAGCCTTTGTGGATTTTCTCGTGGGCGTATTTGTAAAGCGTCGAATAGAGATAATCCACATAGGCTTGGGCTTCTTGTTCGGTGAGCCGTTCTCCCGCCCTTGGCTCCTTGGGTTTG
>DASWHT010000507.1:0-4466 GCA_036398075.1 Binatia bacterium
CGGAAACGCAGGCATATTACTTTGCGAGTTTGTTTGCCGCCGTGGGTGTGTTGGCGGCGCTTTACCGGCGTGAGCGCACCGGGCAGGGCGATCACGTGGATGCGACTATGCAGGAGACTCTGGCGACCCACGAGCATATCATTCGTCTCTATGCCAACGAGCAGCAAATCCTCAAGCGCGCCGGCAGCCAGCATGGCTCGGTGGCGCCGGCGAAAATCTTTCCGTGCAAAAATGGTTTTATTTATTTGTATGTTACCCGCCAGCACTGGAAGTTATTTCTGGAAATTTGGCAAGACCATCCGGCCGAGTTCGAGGGCAAGGATTGGCTGAACAATTTATACCGGCGTGGGCACGCGGATGAGTTAAATGCAGCCGTCGAGGCCTTTGTGGGTCAATACACGATGGCCGAGATTACCGACTTGCTGCAAGCTAAAGGCATCCCATGCGTCCCGGTCAACACGCCGATGGGTTTCGTCAACGACGAGCATGTGCAATCCCGCGGCTTCATGGTTACGGTCGACCACGCCGGCTTCGGCGCAATCAAACAGGCGGCGGCGCCTTTCGTTATCGACGGCGCGCGCCTGCCGGTAGGCAGCGTGCCGGTTCTCGACAGCTGGCGTTCCCCCTCTTATATCTCCCCCGTCGCGGGGGAGAGAAGAGAGGGAGCTCCGCACACGGATAAGGATTTGGGCAGCGGCAACGGTCCGCTCGACGGCATGCGTATCGTCAGCTTCGATCATGTGCTCGCCGGTCCCTATGGCACGACGATCCTGGCGGAATTGGGTGCCGACGTCGTCAAAGTCGAATCGAGCAAAGGCGGCATGGACCCGTTTCGTTTTTTTGGCACCGGCGAAGACCCCAATCTCTCGCCGCGCTTTCTCGAATTTAACCGCAATAAGCGGTCGTTCACCGTCAACCTGAAACATCCGAAGGGCCAGGGGGTGCTGCACGATCTAGTCGCCAAGGCGGATGCCGTGCTGGATAATTACAGCGTCGATGTCGTCGGGCGCATCGGCTTGGCATACCATCAGCTCTGTAAGGTAAAGCCGGATATCGTCAATTTGCGCATGCCTGGACTCGGTACCACCGGACCGAAGCGCCATTTTTCCACGGTGGGTGTAAACATCACGTCCTTCACCGGTCTCACCTACATGTGGAATCATCCCGGCAATACCAACCCGCCCATCGGCTCCCAGACGGTTTATCCCGATTATGTTTCCGGGGTGCTATGCGCGATCATTATTATTTCCGGCGTTCTCCATCGTGACCGCCACAAGAAGGGGGCGTTCATCGACCTCGGACAATCGGAAGCGACGGCGTTTATGATCGGCGCCAATTTGATGGAAGCCGCCGCCAGTGGAAAAGACCCTGAGCCCATCGGCAATGCTTCGTTCTCCGTCGCGCCGCATGATTGCTATCCCTGCAGGGGCGAGGACCGCTGGTGCGCCCTCGCCGCGGAGACCGATGCGCAGTGGAACGCGCTGGCGCGAGTCATCGGCGGCGGTATCGAACAAGACGACCGTTTCAAAACCAACGCCGACCGGCTCAAACACCGCGCGGCGCTCAATGCGCTCATCGAGCAGTGGACCAAAAACAAAGATGCGTTCGAGGTCAGAGCCCGGCTGCAAACCGCGGGCGTTCCCTGCGGCGTCGTGCAAACCGGCGAAGATTTATGCAATGATCCTCAGCTCAAGGAACGCGGCTTCATCGTCGCCGTGGAGAATCCTCGCCTTGGCCGCGTCGTGCTGCCCAATTTCCCGTTGCAGTTCAACAATGCGAGACTCACAAGGCGATGGGAGTTCCCAGTGCTTGGCCGCGACACGGAGGCCGTGCTGCGCGACGTCGTCGGCTATAGCGCCGAAATGATTGCGGAGTATAAAAGAGACGGCGTGCTGGAGTAAGACCCGGATCGGCAAATCGCACGGCAGAAAAAACGTAATAAAAAACAGGAGGAACGAAAATGGCACAGTATGAAACTCTTTTAGTAGACAATAACGAAGGGGTCACGACGATCACGTTGAATCGTCCGGAGAAGCGCAACGCGATGAGCCCGCAACTCCACCGCGACATGTACGATTGTCTCACCGAGCTGCGCTACGACAAGGACACGCGCGTCATCGTGATCACGGGCGCCGGGGAAAGCTTCTGCGCGGGCCAGGACTTGAAGCAATATTTCATCGAAATGGATTCTCAGCCGGAGCGTGTGCGGGACGAAGTGCGCGAAAAATCTCGCCAGTGGCGCAATGAGATACTACGGAAAATGCCGCAGCCCGTTATTGCCAAGATTAACGGCTGGGTTTTTGGCGGCGGTTTCACCGTGGTGACCGGCTGCGACATCGCGATTGCCGCGGAGGACGTGCAGTTCGGTCTCTCGGAAGTCAACTTTGGCCACTTCCCCGGCGGTGAGGTGACGATCGTCTTGACCGAACATTTGCAGCCGAAGCATGGGCTCTACTACGCGCTTACCGGAAAAACCATGAACGCGAAGGAAGCGGAGCGCATCGGCTTGATTACCAAAGCGGTGCCGCGCGCCGATTTGGACAAAGAGGTTATGGACCTTGCGAATAACCTGAAAGAAAAGGCGCCATCGGCGTTAAACGCCGTCAAGGAAGCATGGTACTACACGTTCTACTCCAACCCCGAAGTCGCCTATGAAATCTCCGGGTTGATTTCCGATAAAGCCAAACTCGCGGTCGGCGGCAGGCCGGGTCTCCAGCAGTTCGCCCGCAAAGAGTATCGGCCGGGGTTGGGTTCGTACAAGTTTGAAGAAAAGAAGTAAGATCGTTCAAAGTTCAAGAGTTCAATGTTCAAGGAAATCCCCAGAAGCGAGACTGGTTCCACTCCACAAATCGTTGAACGTTGAACCTTGAACGGAGTGAAACGATTGAACGTTCACATTTACGCTTCGGAGAACAAGTATGGATTTTAATTTGCCTGAAGAACTGCAGATGCTCAAAGATACGGTGCGGAAGTTCGTCGACAAAGAACTGATTCCCATCGAGATGCATACGATCGAGAACATGGAACTCAAGGCGGACATTCGCGATCGGCTGGAAAAGAAGACCAAGGAAATGGGTCTGTGGATGTTCGACGTGCCGGAGGAATACGGCGGCGGAGGGCTCGGCAGCCTCGCGCAAGTGCTCGTCTGGGAAGAGCTGTCGCGCACCTGCGCGCTGCCGTCGCGCGGGCAGGGAATCTTTGGACCTGAGCTTAGGCCGATTCTTTATGCGCTGAACGATGAGCAAAAAACACGCTTCCTGGACCCGATACTGCGCGGCGAGAAAAAGCTCTGCTTCATGCAGACCGAACCGGACGCAGGTTCCGACCCCGGGTCCATGAAGACGCGCGCAGTGCGCCAGGGTGATCACTACATCGTCAACGGCACTAAACGTTTTATCACCGGCGCCGGCGAGGCGGACTTTGGCCAGCTCATGGCCGTCACCGACCCCGCCAAGGGCGCCCATGGCGGCATATCCTGTTTTATGGTCGATATGAAATCGCCGGGCCTCACGCTCGTTACGAAATTCAAGACCATCATGGGCGAAGAGCCCTGGCAGATCGCTTTCGACGATATGAAAGTGCCGGCGGAAAACCTCGTCGGCAAGGAAGGCGAAGGCTTCAAGCTGGCGCAAAGATGGCTCGGCATAGGCCGGTTGAAACATGGCGCGCGCGCTTTGGGCGTCGCCGAACGCTGCATCGAGATGGGCGCGCGCTACTCTAAAGAGCGGATCACCTTCGGTAAACCGCTTTCGGAACGGCAGGGGATTACTTTCAAACTAGCCGATTCTTACGTCGAATTACACGCCGCGCGATTAATGGTTTACCAGGCGGCGTGGAAGAACGACCAGGAGCAGGATATTCGCAACGAAGCCTATATGGCGAAGCTATTCGCCGATGAGATGTCCTTCCGTGTCGTCGATCGCGTCTTGCAAATCCACGGCGGCATTGGCTTGACCCTCGACTTGCCGTTGGCCAAGTGGTTCGTCGATCAGCGCAGCCGTATGATCACCGAGGGCGCCTCCGAAGTCATGCGCATGGTCATCGCGCGCGAGTTGCTCAAAAAATATAACTAACAGGAAAAAAATGAACTGAATATTTCGCGGGCTGATTGTTTTGCGTAGAGACCAGACCGGGGCGACCGGTCGATCGCCGCCTAAGCCTTCAAAGCGCTGTTGCCGGCGATCAACGCGCGCAGATTCTCGAGGTTCGCCGGTTTCAGGAAGTACCGATCGATAGCGGTGCTTTTGCGGTCCGCCGAAACGTCGTCCCGCAGCCAGCCCGAAACCGCCACAATGAACAAGTCGGGCAGTTCGCGGCGCAGGCGTTCGGCGACTTCGTAACCGCTAATATCCGGTAAATCGATATCGAGGCAAATAATATCCGGGGCGAACTCAAGCGCCGTTTCGACGGCTGTTTCACCGGTGTAAGCCGTCCGCGCCACGTGTCCATCCAGACGTACCGATTCG
>DASWHT010000508.1:0-2574 GCA_036398075.1 Binatia bacterium
GGTCCATGTAGTCGGCGCCTTCTTTGCCCCAGAGGCCAAGCGCGTACTGAATTACCTGGTCGGTGACTTCTTTATAGCGCTCGCCGGTCATGATGTTGATGGCCGCCTGGCTGCCGACGAATTGGGCGAAGGGCGTGACCATGATCGGGTACCCAAGTTCTGCTCGCACCTGAACGATTTCATCTAAGACTTTGTCCATTTGGTCTTCTTTGCCGAGCATCTTGAGCTGGTGGCGCAGGTTGGAAATCATCCCGCCGGGCACCTGATGGCGGTACCATTTTTCGTCATATTCGCGGGGCGCGCCGATGGGGAGACCTTCTTCTTTTGCGATGCGCCGGAAATGCTGTTCGACGGTGTGGAGAACCTTCTCGTTCACCAGAGGTTTGTATCCCAGCGCGCGCAAATTGCTGGCGACATTGAACACCGAGGGCTGCGCCGAACCGTTGGCCAGTGGCGGCACGGATGTGTGAACGATGCGAATGCCTTGCTGTACAGCTTCCAACAAATTGAACGGCGCGAGACCGTTATTGCAGTGAGCGTGAAACTCCACCGGCACGCCGCCGGCGTTGTCGAGAAAAAGCCGCGCCAGCGTGCGGGTGCGTTCGGGAGTAAGCATGCCGCCGACGTCTTTGAAACAGATACGGTAAGGTCTTAACGCGGCGGCGTCACGAACTTTTCGCGCGTAGTATTCGTCAGTGTGGCGCGGCGACACGGAGTAGATCACGTTAACCACCGATTCCATGCCCATGTCCCTTATTTCCTCAACCTCTTTTGCCAATTCCTCGTAGTCATTCCAAGGGTCGGAAAGTCTCGTCATGGTAATGCCGTAGGAGACGACGGTCTTGATGACCAGGCGCGGGATACACCGGGGAATGAGGATAAATCCACCACTGATACCGCCGTGATATCTTAACCTGGTATGCTTGACCTCTCTTTGCCCGTAGCGCACCCACTCCCAGGGATTGTCGCGCTGCTCGCGCACGACTTTTTTGAATCGGCCGCTGACAAAAAACTCCATGGCGTCGAAGCCGGCTTGATCCATGTGCTTCAAGACCGGATGCATCATTCCGGTGGTCATGTTGTGCGCCCACAGGCTGGTGTTGCCGTCGCGCAGGGTGGTATCGACGATACGGATTTCATCCATTGGGTGGCTCCCGAACCGTAGGTTGTGTTTCTATAAAGAATTACCGCAGGTTAGACAGAAATGACAAGAACGTCTTTTACCATGAAGCCACGAAGTTCACGAAGGTAAGAAAATAACCGATTATCTATGATCGCAGATTGGACTGTCGTCCGTCGTCGGTCCGGTGTCGATAAAGTAGCTTGACATGATCATTGATCGGCGGTTATGAGAGCGCGAAGAAGCCTATGCAAAAGGAGGCTCGAGCAAAACATGGCAAGTCTTACTGCGGTCCAGCGTGTCTTGATCGTGGCGGCATTTCTGGTCGCTACCGTCCACGCTGCCGGCGCTCAAACAAAGGGCAAATTACAGCCGCTGCACATCGCCCTGGCTAATCAATCGGTGACGATGACGGCGATCTACGTCGCCAAACAGCTGGGTATCTTCGAAAATTACGGGTACGACGCCCGCGTGATGGTACTCGAGCCGAGGGCGGCGCTGGCGGCCTTACTCGCGGGGGAGTTGGATTTCTACACGGCCATCGGTTCCACAGCCCGGGCGGCGCTGCGCGGACTGCCGGTGCGGGTTGGTCTGGTTGCCCTCAACCGGCCGGACTTTTCGCTGGTCGCGACCAAAGACATAACCAGCATCGAGCAACTGAAAGGCAAGGTCATCGGCGGCTACACGCCCCAGGGAACCGTCAACGTGGTTCTGAATGAAATGCTGCGCCGCAAAGGCTTTAAACCCGACGACTATAAGGTCATCAACGCGGGCACCGCCCGGGCGGCAGCGTTGAGCAGCGGCACCATACAGGTGGCGGTGCTAAACAGCGTTGAGACCGTGCGCATGGTCAAACAGGGGTTTCATGTCCTCGGCAGAGCGGCGGACGAGTTGGAGCTGCCTCAGAGCGGTTTGGGTATGTCGATGGCGAGCGCCCAAAACCGCCGCGAGTTTCTCAAACCCGCGGTGAAGGCTGTGCTCGAAGCAATCCAAATAATCGCGAAACAAAAGGACAAAACCGTGCCGGTGCTGATGAAGCAATTGGCGTTGAGTCAGGACGATGCCTTCTATGTTTACGATGCGCTTCATAACGGTTGGGCGCTGGACGGCAAACCGACCGCCGCGGCGATGAAGCTGGAATTCGAGCTGGACCAGCGCGATATGAATCTGAAAGAGACCCCCAAACCCGAGCAGATCTACGATTTTTCGCTGTTGGATGAGGTGGGGAAGAGGTCGTGAAATGCATCGCAAGGAGCGGCGAGTTTATGAAAAAAGCGCTCAAACCAATTCCTAAATTCAAAACCGAAACGAAGGAACGCGCATTCTGGGAGACTCACGACTCAACTAAGTACGTTGACTGGTCCAAGGCGCAACGCGCGCGACTTCCTAATCTGAAGCCTTCGACGCAAGCCATCTCTTTGCGCCTGCCGGTTTCGCTGCTCGAACAGATCAAG
>DASWHT010000509.1:0-1651 GCA_036398075.1 Binatia bacterium
AGTTGTGAGACGCCGCGATTGGAAAGTTTTGCCGAGATGGTCCGCTACCGTATTTCCGCGCTCCTCCAAAAGCGAAGGGGAAGCTGGGCCGCTTCCCCTTTCGGCGCGTGTTCACTCAGTGGCGGTTAGTGAACGTTGATAGCAATCTGTTTTGGCTGCGCCTCGTCGGCTTTTGGTACGTGGACCTCGAGAATACCGTCGCGATAGGTCGCTTTGATCTCGTCGTTCTTGACCGTCTGCGGCAGGTGAAAGGAGCGCATGAATTTGCCCGCGACCCGTTCCACACGGTGATACTCGACACCATTGGCGGGTTGTTCGAACTTTCTTTCGCCGCTCAGCGTCAACGTTCCCTCTCGGACTTCCAGGTTAAAATCTTCCTTTTTCATTCCCGGAAGCTCCGCCCGAATGAGGTAGGAGTCCCTGCTTTCGAGTACGTCCACCGGAGGAAACCAAACCCCGTTGGTTGAAGCGGGAAAAGCACGCGAACGGCCGAAGGTTTCGTCGAATAGATCGTTGATGCGCGACTGGATCCGATTCAAACCCTCAAACGGCTCCCATCTGACTAATTCCATAAGTGATCCTCCCTTCAGGAAAATTTCAAACAACCGCAAAAAAGTTAAGTACGTCTTCGCCGGTTGTCAAGTTGCCGGATCCGGTTGACAAGCTCGCGAGTCAGTCCCAAATTGGATCAAATTCCCCGACTTTCGGGAACTTTGGAATCGGCCGCTCTCCGGCGCCGGCGATGAGCCGACAGTGCGCGGAGACGAAGACAGCCACGGCAGATGGAAAAAAAAGACTATTACAAGATCCTCGGTATTGAGCATTCCGCCAGCGCGGATGAAGTTCGCAAAGCCTACCGTAAGCTCGCCCGCAAGTATCATCCCGATATCAACCCCGGCAACAGAGTCGCCGAAGAACGATTCAAAGAAATTTCGTCGGCGCACGAAGTTCTCGGCGACGCGGAGAAGCGCAAGCGCTACGATGAGTTCGGCGAGGAAGGGCTCAGCGCGGGATTCGACCCGGAAAAGGCGAGGGCTTATCAAAGATGGCAAGAGCAGTCGGCGCAAACCGGCGGATATAATTTCGCGCAAGGAGATTACGATGACTTATTTGGTTTCGGCGGCATCGGCGGTTTTTTCCGCAGCAGGGGCGCCGCGGAACCGAGAGCGCGGCGCGGCGAAGATATCGAAACGCAGATGGAGATTAGTTTCCTCGACGCCGTGCGCGGCTTCCAGACGAGTTTTACAATCCAGCGACCTGTATCATGCAATGCCTGCGACGGCACCGGGTCCAAAACTGCCGGGGAATCCAAGCAGTGCCCGGAGTGCCGGGGCACTGGATGGAAAGAAACCCGCCAGGGCGGCATGAACCTGCGCCAAACATGTCCAAGGTGCCACGGCAGCGGAAAATCGACTGGTCATCCTTGCGCCAGTTGTCACGGTTCCGGACGCGTGACGCGCGCCGACAATGTGCGCGTCAATATTCCGCCCGGCGCCGAGACCGGCAAACGAATACGTGTTCCGGGCAAAGGCGCGAGCGGCGTCCACGGCGGACCGGCCGGCGATCTTTATATCATTCCGCAGGTTCGGCCTCATCGTTTATTCACCCGCTCCGGCAACGATCTGACGATGGAATTGCCTATCACCATCGG
>DASWHT010000510.1:0-2292 GCA_036398075.1 Binatia bacterium
TGAGCGAAAAACCCTTTGCGGTCGAGCTCGGCGACGATGCTGCTATCCATGAAGTCCGAAGCCCGTTTGTTTTTAAACAACGGATCGGTGAAGGCCACGCTCTCCAATTCCAACTGGACGGCTTCTTCTCGCGCATAGGGCTTGGCCGGCATTCTACCCAACGACGCGTCATAAACGACGTCGAGCCGCTTTCGATCGGTCACTTTCATATATTTTCCAATCACCTTTTGCGCAAGCGCTTTGTTTTTCTTGCCAAGCGCGATGGCCTCTGAACTGGCCATGAAAAACGCGCGCAGCAATTCACGGCGATTTTTAAGTATGTCGACTCGCGTCGAAAGATCGCCGACGGTGTTATATATTTTCATATCATCCAGGTCGGCCAAGACTTCAAGCTTTACCTTCGCCTGAGTTTCGGCGGCCAAAATGCTTTCCGGACTGCCGAGCGTGCCATCCATGCGCCCCTGCAACATCATCATGATGCGCTTGTCCGCTTCACCGACGCCCGTGGCGAGAATCTTTACGTCCTTGTCCGGCACGAGTCCGATCCGCGCCAGCGCGCGCCGCAGCGCAAAGTCAGTGCTGCTTCCCTGCCTGCTGGTGCCGACGATCTTGCCGCGCAGATCGGTGACTCCAGGATTGGCTACGAGCTTGTAGGTCGTGCTGCCGAAACTGCCGACGATGACCACCGGCAGCCCGCGTCCCGCTGCAACGATGGTAGCGGAGCCGGAGCCGCTGACCACTTCGACTTCGCCGCTGACCAAGGCGCTGATCGCGGTATTGCCGGAAGGAATGTTGATTAGCTTGGCGTCGAGGCCGTATTTTTCAAACAGCCGCGCTTCTTCGGCGATCCAGAGCGGCAGGCGAAGTCCCGAGGTGGTGGCGTAAGAGATCTTGATGGGAGTGAGTTGGCTCTCCGCACGCGGAGCGGCCAAGACAAGGACGACAAAGACGGTCACCGCGATTGATTGTTTTCGGATCATTGCGAGTCTCGCCGTCGAAATCCGCCGGCGGCCTTTCTCTCTGTGTCCCTGGACCGGCCCTCCCTGGTCTTACCGCTTCCCCTAGCCCCTTGTAAAGCTGTTGCAAATGAGCCGCTCCAAGCGCGCCGGTGTCGACGAGAATCAAGCGATCCTCGCCCGAGACCAGAAAAGACTTCACGATGCCACGCGGGCCCTTGACCCGGCATGGGACGATTTTAATATGTTC
The DNA here is from genome assembly GCA_036398075.1 of Binatia bacterium. Classification (GTDB taxonomy): domain Bacteria; phylum Desulfobacterota; class Binatia; order UBA9968; family UBA9968; genus DATACQ01. Next base: position 1,207 of record DASWHT010000510.1, read on the forward strand.
AATCGGGGTGTCTTTTAAAATGCTGACCATCCGTCATCCTCTCCTCGGGTTCTCCTTCTTCAAGTTCCAGTCGTTCCAGCCGTCTAAAACTAGGATTCACCACGAAGGCACGAAGGACACGAAGGGTTCGGATATTTATGCTCTTAAACTTCGTGCCCTTCGTGGTGAGTCCCCTCTTCTTTGCGCCCTTTGCGTTCTTTGCGGTTAAATCTCCGGTTAAGTTTCGTTTCTGTTCCAAACGCTCTCACTATTTAAAAAACTTGCCCCATTTTTCTTCGGTTGCTTTCAGTAGTTCTTCGTCGATCTTGGTCGTCCGGGGAAACTCGTCGATCCAGTGATAGGGCCTGCAGGCGTCGATGATCGCCACCGCCCCGGTGTAGTCGCCGACCTCTTTCTTGTTTTTGGGCAGACGCGGGTCGATTTTGTAGCTCCAGATGCGCCGGCAAACATCCAGCGAGGTCTCCGGATCGCAGCGCGTTGCCAGGGCCCACATCACGTCGTCAAGATTGAAGGGATCGATGTCTTCATCGACGACGATGACAAACCTGCCGTGGTAGCCCGCCGTTCCGCCCAGCGCGCCGTGCGCCGCCCGCATGGCGTGACCCGGATATGACTGCTTGACGCTGATGATGGTCATCCCCCAGGAATAGTTGACGCCGATAACGTCGGGAATGCCCAACGCCTCGAGCTCGTTCCAAATCAAAATGCCCCGGGAGGAAAGAATGCCGCGGCTGGCGCCCAAGAACGGCGGCGATCCGAGAATAATCGGGTCGTTTCGGTACAGCACGCTTTTGATCACCGTCACCGGCGCCGGCCGCGCGCCACCGCCATAATAGCCGGACATCTCGCCGAACGGCCCTTCGATTTGCATTCCCTCCCCAGGCGCCAGCATCTCGCCTTCGAGCACAATCTCGGCTGCCGCCGGTATGAGTAAATTCGTCGTCACGCCTTTTGTCACTTCCACCGGAGCGCCGCGCATCCAACCGGCGTAGCCATATTCCTCCACGCCCCAGCTCAAGTTGGTTCCCGACGCCTCGTATAGCGACGGGTCATGCCCAAGGGAGATGGCAGCCGGACAGGATTTGC
>DASWHT010000511.1:0-3441 GCA_036398075.1 Binatia bacterium
GACCGGGCATGACGAGTGGATGGAAAACGCCATGCGCGGCTACCTCGCCGCTTCCCCCACTTCCGTCAAGGCAATTTTCAAACAGATAACCCAGGGTAAGAGTTTGTCCAAAAAAGCCGCGTTCCTGCGCGAATGGGACATGTCGGCGAATTTTTGCGCGGCCTCGGATTTCCCCGAAGGCGTGCGCGCGCGGCTCATCGACAAAGATCAAAAGCCGCGCTGGAACCCCGCGACGCTGGCCGAAGTGCGCGACAGCGATATCGAACGGCTCTTTTCCAAACAACATGGCCAGCCGAATTTGCTCGCGCAAAAATTTTCACAACACGGCTTGAGTTGAAGACCTTGTTGTTCGATGATACGTGCCATGACAGCCGAGGGCGATCCGGGCGATGAGAGGTCAATGATGAGTACCAGCCCGCTGGAAATCGATTTATCGCAGATGCGCTACGACATCACGATGCCGCTCTTCGAAGGCCGGGTGCCGATGGACGGCGTTTCACTGAAACCTGTAAAAGCATCGTCCATGATCAACAAGGAAGACCCCAAACTGAAGGCCGGCGACTTTGGCCTTTTGGATTTGAATCTGGGTTACTTTCTACCGGCCGTCGAAGCCGGTTGGGAGATCGTCGGCCTGCCGGTTTTTTCCAAGCGCAAGCCCGTCTATCAACTCCTTTTCTGTAACTCCGACTCCACGATTCGCTCCGCCACAGATCTATCGGGCAAGAAGATCGGCTCGCGCACTTACCGCACGGCGCTCACCGTCTGGGCGCGCGGCTTGCTCAAGGAGCGCCATGGCGTGAACTTCTCTAAAGTCACGTGGGTGCTGCAAGCCAGGGAAGTATTTCCGGTGCATGATCCATCGTTGGACATCGAGTACGTCGATGAATCGAAAAACATGGCCCAGCGGCTCATCGCCGGTGAACTGGACGCGCTTATTACGGACATTTCCGATACCAAGCTCTTCGAAGCTCTGGAGAACCACCCTAAAGTGCGCCGCCTTTTCCCCAATTATGTTGAAGACGATCAGGAGCTTTACAACGACACCGGCATCTTCACGCCCGTGCACATGATCGTCATGAGCCGCCGGCTTGATCGCCAACATCCCGAGTTAGCGGGCACGTTCTACACGGCGTTTGAGAAAGCCAAACAGATCGCTTACGACGATATCCTCAGCGACCGCAGCGGTTTCTCCGTCGTTTATCTGCGCGAAAGAATGAAGGAGCAAATGGCGATCTGGGGCGACCCCTGGCAGTACGGCATCAAAGCCAATAAAACAACGATGGACGCGTTCATTAGATACAACGTCGAACAAGGCATGATCCGAAGAGCGCCGTCGTACGAAGAAATCTTCGCCGCCGCCACGCTGGATACTTAGTGTCGTGTGTAAAACATTACCTGAAAGCGCAAAGCCCTTCTCATCGTCATTCCCGTGGAAACGGGAATCCAGGCCTCCTCGGATATCCTGGATTCCGGCTCTCGCGTGCTGCCGCCCGCTCGGCCGGAATGACGCCGGAGGTTGGCAGCGAATCTCCAGCAGACCACAAGAGTCTTGATTTGATTTAGAGGAGAACGAGGATGCTATCTAAAGAAGACAATGACCTCATCACCCGAACCAATGCGGGTACGCCGGCGGGCGATCTAATGCGGCGCTACTGGATACCCGCGCTATTGTCACAGGAGATTGCCGCGCCTGATTGTCCACCGGCTCGGGTGAAGCTTTTGGGCGAAGAACTCGTCGCTTTCCGAGACACGCAAGGCCGCGTCGGCCTGATCGGCGAGCACTGTGCCCATCGCGGCACGTCGCTATTCTTCGGGCGCAACGAAGAGTGCGGGTTGCGCTGCATTTATCATGGTTGGAAATACGACGTTGAAGGCAACGTGCTGGATACCCCCGCGGAACCTGGCGATAGCGACTTTAGAAAAAAAATGCGCCACACCGCCTATCCGACGCGTGAAGCGAACGGTGTTGTTTATGCTTACCTCGGCGCGCGCGAAAAGATGCCGCTCTTTCCCAACTACGAATGGCTCCAGGTGCCGCTGGAATTTACTTACGTGACGAAATGCCTGCTGGAGTGCAATTACCTTCAAGGACTCGAAGGCGAATGCGACTCGTCCCATCTGTCTTTTCTCCACCGCGCCTTCACCAACGAGCGCAATCAAGCTATGTATAAGAGCGATACTTCCCCCGTCTATGAAACCGAAGATGCCGACTTCGGAGTGCGGCTCATCGCCACGCGCGGCTTGGATAACCAACACTACGTCCGCTTTTCCGCCTTCGTGATGCCGGTGTACGGCTGCGTCCCCGCCGGCAGACCGACCAACGAGCTTGACGGCTATGAAATCCACACCTATGTCCCGGCCGATGACACACACTGCTGGCGCTATGACATTGGTTTTCGCCGCGACCGGGCTGTGCGCGACGATGAAGTGCACCGGCGCAAGCAGATCAACCCCGACTACTCGAAGATTCGCAACGCGCGTAACAACTATCTGCAGGACCGCCGGATGCAAAAGGCGGTTAATTTTACCGGCATCGAAGATTTTTTGAATCACGATGCCTGCGCCACGGAAAGCATGGGAGCGATTTTCGACCGCAGTAAGGAACACCTTGGGGTAAGCGACAAGGCCGTCATTGCGGTGCGGAAACGATTGCTCAATTCGATCAAGGAGCTGCAACAGGGGAACGAGCCGCCGCATCTCGTCTTCAAAGCGGAGCGGAACTGGTTCCCGCATATTGATTGCTTTGCCCATTTGGTGGCCAAGAACGTTTCGTGGCGGCAAAAGTTCGACTACCTGACGCCGGCAGCGCAGAAGGAAAACCCGGCGTCATTTGCGGCGCGGCAGAAAGCCGCATCTTAGCAGGGGCGACCGGCCGGTCGCCCCTGCAGCCCAAATCTAGAACGACAGCCGGAGACACCATGAAGAAGACAAAACAAACCGGCGCCCAGCAGCGCGCTGCCATCAAGCTTGCCGAGAAGGAACTCGGAATCGGCGCAAAAATTTTGGAATGGGAAATCGGCGATATTTGGGGGCATGTCGGCGTCCGTCTGCCCGACAGCCAAGGCATCGCCGTGCAATTGTTTCGCCGGGCTGAAGAAGGCAATAAAGATTGGCTGGTGCACTTTGATTATTCGCTCAAGAAGCTTTCTGGCGTCGGCACGATCCCCCGTGAAGGCGTTATCTATACCGAAATTTTCAAGGCGCGCCCGGACGTCAATGCCGCCGTGCATTGCCACGCGTCCATGTGCGTCGCGCTGAGCATTGCTGACAAACCGGTCTCCTGCGTGCATGTGCAATCCAACCGCTTCGCCCGCGGCGTGCCGATCTATCCGAGGCCGATCTACATTCTGGATGAATTCGAAGGGGCGGATCTGGCCCGCACCCTTGGCAACGCCAACGGCATGATGATCAAAGGCCATGGAATTGTTACCGTCGGCAAGT
>DASWHT010000512.1:0-3043 GCA_036398075.1 Binatia bacterium
GATACCTCGATGGGTTCGCCAGAGATGTCTCAAATATTTCGCGTGGAACAGCACCGGCCACTCCCGCGCCAACCCCGGACGGCGGTCGCGCCGGTACATCCGTCTCAAGTAACCGCCTTCCAGCGGATGGATGCCTTCCAGCGTCTTGCAGCCATAAAACCACAGGCAGTAGAACATCACGTTGCCCGCGCTCAAGCCGCAGGCGGCGGCGCGCCGCATCACCCGCTCGATATGCTCCGGCGTGTAGTAAATCTCCCATGCGCGCCGGTAAACTCCCTGCCATTCCTCGCGCGACATCCGGCCGTGACCCGTCGTCACATGTTCCAGATCGTACTTGTTCATGTCCGGGTCCATCCAGATCCCTTGGGCCGAGAGCTTCTTATGATCCTCGGAGCCCGGCAGCGGCGTCAGGCAAAAGAACTCCAGCAGGTCGACGGGCAGTTCTTCCTTGATGATCTCGATGTCGCGCAGGATCGCTTCCGAGCTGTCGGCTGGAAAACCGAGAATATAGCCGCAATAGGTCACCACCCGCGCCGCCTTCCAGCGTTGCAGCATGGTGCGGTATTCGGTGATTTTATTCTGCTTCTTTTTCGCCGCCAGCAGGTTGTCCGGGTTGATATTCTCGAGACCGATGTAGGCCCTATGGCAACCGGCCCTTGCCGCCTTCTCGATGAAATTGGGAATCCTATGGCACATCGTATCGACCTGCATGATGAAGCTGAAATTGAGTTTTTGCCGCTCGCGTAAATCGATCAGCCGGTCGAAGATCGATTCCCAATTGCGATTGCGCGCGAAGTTGTCGTCGGTAATAAAAAAACTTTTCACGCCCTTGGCCAAGTTGGCGCGTACGATCTGCTCCACGTCGTCGGCGCTGCGGTGGCGCGACTTGCGCCCCTGCACGTTGATAATAGTGCAAAAGGAACACTGAAACGGACAGCCGCGTCCCGCGTCGAAGCTCGTAACGGAACCCGCCGTGCGCGCCACCGCCTCGGGTGGCAGAATGGGATAGACAGCGCCTTCCAATGCCGGCAAGTCGTCCATGTAATTGTAGATCGGCTTGAGTTGTTTCTCCCACGCATCTTTTAGCACCCGCTCGATCCGGCCCTCGGCCTCGCCGGCGAAAATCGTAATGCCCATCGCCAGCGCATCTTTGATGTCATTTGGCAGCTCGGGAAGCATGGCGAGGCAGCCGCTGACGTGAAAACCACCGATAACGACGGGAACATCTAAAGCCCTGAGAGGGCGGGCTATATCGATGGCGTGCGGAAATTGGTTCGATTGCACGCCGACCAATCCCACCATACCCCCGTCCGCCGCCAGAATGCGCCGGGCGATGCGCGACGGCTTGATACGGGTATTGGTTTCGTCATAGGCCTCGATTTCGAAGTCGACTTCCGGGCCCAGCACCCGGCGCGCCGCGCATTCCGCTGCAAGGGCGTGTAGTGAAGCGAGGGAATTGGATGGAATTGCCGAGCGCACCCACTGAATAACGTAGCCGTTATCGTCGTAATGAGACGGCTTGACCAGAACAAGACGGAAAATCTTGCGACGGGCCATAAGTTTGCGCGATGCCAAGTAGCCGGTAGCGATTGCCCGATTAATACTGAATCCAGGCTTGGTGTCAACAGAAATTATGGTCGCTGCGCTCCCCTCGCTAGGGCGTTCAAGACGTTCAAATCGTTCAAGCCGTTCAAGCCCCCTCCTCGTCCCCGCGTCGCGGGGGGAGGAAAGGACGTGAAGACCACTGCGTCCCCGCCTCTTGACCCAGAGTCCCTATCTCCTCTATTTAGTCTGAAAACGATTTGAACGGCTTGAACGTTTTGAACGATTTGAACAATAAAAATCGGAGCAATTATGGCAACTAATCCCACTGTAGAACGACAGGCAGCCTCGCCTAAAACCAGAGTTAAAGGTCCGATGGTTTGGCTCGACATGGACCAGAAAGAACTGGACGACGCCTACGACCAGACGGTTTACGCGCCTAACCAACCTCTAATTGCCGCTCGACGCAAGATTGCCAGTGAGTCGGTGTTGAAACGCCTTGGCCTGCCGCAGCGCGTCGCCTACGGCCCAACGGAAGCCGAAAAACTCGATATCTATAAGACGCGGCGGCAAAACGCGCCGGTTGTGATCTACATCCACGGCGGCGCCTGGCGTAACGGCACGGCGAAGGACTTTGCCTTCCCCGCTGAGATGTTCATGAATGCCGGCGCGCATTTCGTCGTGCCCGACTTCGTGCAGGTACAGGACGCCGGCGGCAGCCTGCTGCCGATGATTGAACAGGTGCGGCGCGCAGTCACGTGGGTTTACAAAAACGCGGCGTCCTTCGGCGGCGATGCCGAGCGTATTTTTATAACCGGCCATTCCTCCGGCGCCCATCTCGCGGGCGTGACCCTTGTCACCGACTGGGTTAACGATTACGGCCTGCCGCCGGATGTAATTAAAGGCGGGCTGCTCGTCAGCGGCATGTACGATTTGAAACCGGTTAGGCTGTCGAAGCGGAGCGAGTACGTGAAATTTACCGACGAGATCGAAGAAAAACTCAGCAGCCAGCGCCATCTCGATAAACTCAACGCGCCCGTCATTATTGCCTACGGCACGCAGGAGACGCCGGAATTCCAACGCCAGTCGCGCGAATTCGCCGCCGCCGTGAAAGCCGCCGGCAAACCGGTAGAACTGATCGTCGGCGAAGGCTTCAATCACTTTGAGATGCAGGAAACCTTCGCCAATCCATACAGCATCGCGGGCCGCGCGGCATTAAAGATGATGCAACTCAAAGTGGGGGGAGTTTAGCGCGCCACCCCTCTCACGGAATACGAAGGTGCAACTCAAGTATTGAAGTTAAACTCCGGACACTTTGAACCTTGAACGTTGAACCTTGAACGGCTCTCTTTTTATCTCCCGAAAGCTTCTGCCTGCTTGCGCTGTTGTTCCTCGCGAATCGACGCGCCGAAAGTGGTTTCAAAAAATTTCTCACGCACCAACTGGTCGACCAGGCTGTTGTCGATCATTTTTGACAAATCCCCTCCCTTCAGCTCCTGGC
>DASWHT010000513.1:0-2374 GCA_036398075.1 Binatia bacterium
GCGTGCATGGCATGCAAAACCTTTGGGTCGGCGACGCAGCGATCATGCCGGTGGTCAGCCGCGCCAACACCAACTTGTCGTCGATCATGATCGGCGAACGGCTCGCCGATTTCGTGCAGGAGGTCGCCTAACGGCTGTTCAAAAGTTCAAGGGTTCAAGGTTCAAGGCGACAGAATAGGATCGGATGGTGCGGAGATTTAAAATCTTGACCATGAAACCCAACTTGATTTTGGAGTGATAGGCTCTGACCTTGAACTTTTGAACACTTGAACCTTAAACTGATTTTGCACCGGAGGTGCGTATGGCAGATTACCCGCTCACCGCTGAAGCCATCAAAAACCAATACAAGCGCGCCGGCATTCACTTCGTCGTCGCTTTGCCGGATCGCGTGACGAGCCACTATTTGCTCAAGGGGCTGCTTGCCGATCCGGAATTCAAAGTCGTGCAGGTGTGCAAAGAGGATGAAGGGGTATCGGTCTGCAGCGGCCTTTATGCGGCGGGCCACAAGTCGGTCCTGATGATGCAGTACACCGGATTATTGGACTCGATTAACTCCATTCGCGGCATCGCGGTGGAAGGCCATTTTCCCGTCTGCATGATCGTCGGTTTGTTGGGCAAAGAACCCGATGTCGCGCCGGCGAAGTCTAAGAAATATGGCGTCAAGATCATCGAGCCGATTCTCGATGTCATGGGCATCGAGCACCATCTGATCGAGCGCGACGCCGATGCCCAGGGGATTGCGCCGGCTATTGAAAAAGCGTTCGCGAACTCATCACCAACAGCGATTTTGATCGGAAGGGAGCCGCGCTAGCCATGATGAAACGAGATGAAATGCTGAAAGCGTTCGCGCGCCAGCGCAAAGACGAGATCGTCGTCGCGGTTTATATGGCGGCGCAGGAGCTCACCCATATAGCGCCGAACGATTTGAATTATACTTTCACAGGCGCCATGGGTCAGGGCTCGTCGCACGCTTTGGGTCTAGCGCTGGGACGGCCGGACAAGAAAGTCGTCGTGTTCGACGGCGACGGCAGTTTGCTCATGAATCTCGGCAGTCTTGTAACGATCGCCAATCAAGCGCCGAAGAATTACATCCATTGCCTGTGCGAGAACGGCTGTTATGAAACCAACGGTTCGGTGCCGACGCCGCGCTCCGGTCAAATACGATTTGCCGAGTTTGCCAAGACCGCGGGTTATCGCAAGACCTATGAGATCGCGGACCAGGCGGAGTGGGAACGCGAGCTGCCCAAAATCCTCAAGGAGGAGGGGCCGGTCTTCGTCGATCTCAAGGTCGAGCCTGGCGAAGCTTACCCGGAAAATTTTCCGCGCCTTTACAGCATCGAGCACCGGGAGAAGTTTCGCAAAACGCTAGCGAGCAGCTGATCCGTTCTTCCTGCCGATGTACCCTCTCCCACTGGGAGAGGGCTAGGGTGAGGGCCGCGGAGCACTGCAATCGCCCTCACCTCGGTCCTCTCCCAAAGGGAGAGGAAGCTTCAAGGCCAATAAAGACGAGAATACAGTGCCGCGGGTGATCCCGATGACACTGAGTTTTTGCATCATCCGCCTCAAACCCGACGCCGCGCCTTCATGTCTCCTCAACTCCTAGCCTCGATCACGGCCATCTGTTACGCCGTAGCGTTGGTTTCAGCCCGGCTTGGGCTCAAGTATTCGACCCCCGATACCGTCACCCTCGTGTCGATCTTGGTGCAGAACGTGACCCTCTGGTCGGCGGTTTATCTGACCGGCGGCATCCCAAGAGTTTCCTGGATCGCCGTAGCCATTTTTTGCATCGTCGGGACCTTTCAAATGGGCGTCAGGCTTTTAGCCTACACCGGGGTGCTGAAGATCGGTACGTCGCGCAGCGGCTCGCTTCAGTCCATCGGCCCGCTCTTCAGCGCAGCGATTGCCATTTCGATTCTTGACGAACCGGTTACCATGCTGATCATCGCCGGCACGTTTCTGGTGGTCGGCGGCATCGTGCTGGTTTCCTGGAAGGCGGAACGGGAAGTACCCAGTTTTCGCTGGTGGTATATGTTGCTGCCCGTCGGCGCCGCTTGCCTGACGGGCATGAATCATCCACTGCGGCGCTATGCCTTTAGCCTTTCCGACGAGCCGCTTTTTTTCTCCGCGTTCATGGGACTGGTTTCCCTGGTCGGTTTCGCGGTCTATCGCTGGGCATCGCCGCACAAGCAACGGCTCGATTGGAGCCGTAAAGCGCTCGGGCCTTTTCTGTGGACGGGGATTTTTGAAACCCTGTCGATTGTTTTAATCATGGCCTCTTTAAGCGTCGGGCCGGTCGTCGTGGTGGCGCCCATCGCGGCGACCTATCCGGTGTGGGCGCTCATCGGCGCAAAAATATTTTTGCGCGACGTGGAAA
>DASWHT010000514.1:0-4136 GCA_036398075.1 Binatia bacterium
TCATTCCCCCGGCCTCATGGCCGTGCCTGGCGATGTTGCTGGACCGTCCTATAACGCTGCCGGCCGATCTCGATGTCGTGCTTAGCCGTCTTTTGCGTTTTCTTTTGGAACGCGTGGAGTACATTAATGGCCTCCTCAAACTTAGCGACATAGAAAACACGATAGGCATCGTGCACATGAATGCGAATTTCGTAGACCCCGGGACCGACCGACGGAATAGGCTTGAAGTCGGTTGGCTCTTGTCTCCGTTGCACCGCTCGCAATTCTAACCCGGCCTTGCGCCGCGCTTCTCGCGGAAACCGGCGCAAATCGTCACGCGACGAGCCGATCCATACGATAGATTTTTCATCCATGCATTAACATGCCAGATTAGGTATAGCAACGTTCTCCCTCGTTGTCAAAGCAGGTCGAGATAGCGCAGCGTAACCCGACAAGCCGTTTGCTCATTCATGATTTAAGATGTCGGGTTACGCCATGCAAACCCGACCTACGAGTTTGTTTTCTTCTCCCTTTGCGATCTTCGCGCGAGAACACTCTTACCCGCGCCAGCTTCGGAATTTCGACGGGAATCGCGGAGTTTATCCTGAGCTTAGCCGAAGGGCTCAACCCATCCTACCGTACTTTACGCGCATCGTCCTTTTTCCAATCCCATGGGCCTCAAACCATGGTCCTGGGTCCAAGATACCAGTTACGAATCACCCGTGGTTCTCGAACCTGAAACCCGACACCCGAAACCTGAAACCCGGAAACTATCCTTACTTAGCGTCCCGCCGCTTCTTGATCTCTTTGATTACGTTGAACATGGGGGTCATGTCGGCGTACTTGGGGTCGGAGACGTCAAAGTATTTTTTCCCGGGGACCATGCGGTTGACCGGCACGAGAATGTCCTTCGGGATATCGATGCGCCGGGAGTTGGGCGGATCCTCGCCGTACAAGTCGTTATGTTTTTGCAGCGCGATCTGCCCCCGGCGCGAGAGAAACCAATTGACGAAAACTTTCGCCGCGTTTGGATTCGGCCCACCTTTGATCAGGCTCATCGATCCGCCGCCGGAGGTCAGCTGAATCCCTTCCTTCCAGTCGACGTTGTCGAGCTCATCGACCGGCAGTCCCTGAGACTTCGCCCGCGCCGTATCCCGGCAGCCGACGCAAAGCGCGTACCGGCCTTGCGCCAGCCAGTCGGTGATCTGGCGCCGGTCACGACCAAAAATCGGCTGCATGTCGCCGAACAGCCGCTTGAGATACTCCGCTCCGAGTTCGGGATGGTAATAAATAAATTGCATGGAAGCGCCCAGGCCCGTGCCCGTAGGTTCTTGGGAAACATATTTCCCTTTCCACTTGGGCGTGACCAGATCCCAGTAGGATTTGAACTCCTTGGGGTTCACTAGCGTCGTGTTGTAATAGAAACCGGAAGATGACGGGTTGGCGATGTAGACAAAAATATGCCTTTGCTCCGGGTCGGTGTAACGGTGCCGTCCCTCGTACCATTTACTCTCATCGAGAACTTCGGGGAGCATCAGTGTGGACTTGATGGAATCGAGGGCCTTGCCTTCGTAGAGTACTTCGTAATTGGTATTGGCGCCGCCGCTGAAAAGATCAGCGACGACATGGCCGGCCCGAAGCTCGGCAATAATCCTCGTACCAAGCGAGTTCCCCGTCCCGTTGACTGTAACGAGCCTGATCTCGGGAAATTCTTTGCGAAATTCATTGAGTAGCGGCTCGCTGCCGTAGCGCCCGACGTAAAAATTCAGCCGTCCTTCCTTCTTGGCGGCGGCGACCGTTTGCTCCCAGGTTGCCTGCCAGGAGGGCTTCGCATCCGCCGCGTGAACTAATTTAACGGTAAGGAAAAACCCGAGCAGCGCCACGCTTATGGTGACGCTCGGCGCGATTCGACCTAGGAAAGCTGTCTTTTTCACGTCACCCTCCTTGCAGTGAAACTCACTCGCTTACTTTTTCCCCGCCAAGATTTCATCCAGGAGCTTCATTGCCGGATTGAGGTCTTTGGTATCCGCATCGTCGGTGTCGAAGTAGCTCATTTTGTCGCGGCGCTGCTCGTCAGGTGGGATATGATCCTTGGAAACATCCACTCTGCGCGAATTTCGCGAATCGCCCGGCACCGATATCACCTTTTGAAACAGCGTCTGCCCTTCGCGCGACAACAACCAGTTGATAAAAACTTTGGCGGCGTTCGGATGAGGCGCGCGATTCATCAGCGCAAGCGAACCAAATGCCGACGACAAATTGACGCCTTCCTTGAAGTGGTAGGCACTGAACTCATCCACCGGCAAACCCTGGTTTTTTGCTTTATAGACCGTTCCACCTTGTATCGGCATACCCACGGCGAATTTCCCCGTGCCAAGCCAGTCAACGGCTTGACGAAGATCGGCGGTTAAAGTGACGTCCATCTCGCCGAACAGGCGGCGGAGATATTTGGGACCAAGGTCGGAGTGATAATAAAGAAACTGCCAGGGAATACCTGCGCCGCGCACTTTGCGAATATCGGTCGAAAGAATCTTTCCCTTAAGTTTGGGATTGAGCAAATCCCAATAGCTCTTGTACTCGCGCGGATCAAGCAATTGGCTGTTGTAAGCCGCGCCCGCGCCGGCCGACACGTTGCCCTCGTAGACGAAAATATATTGACCTTCTTTGTCCGCGTACTTCTGTTTGCCCTCCCACCATTTCGTGGCATCCGTCACCTCCGGCAGGATCAACGTCGACTTAATCGGGTCGAGCATTTTCCCCTGATAGAGAACCTGAAACAGCGAATTTCCACCGCCGTTGTAAACGTCGACAAGATATTTGCCGGCCCGCCGCTCCGCCGAAATGCGCTGCGTGAGGTTGGTTCCAGCACCGGTAATGTGAGTTATTTTGATCTTGGGATAAGTCTTTTGAAATACCCCGGAATCGATAATAGCTCCGTAACCGCCGATAGAAACCATGACCTGGCCTTCCTGCTCAGCCGCACGTACCGTTCTGTCCCATTCGGCTTGCCAGGGGAATTTGGCCTCGGCGGCGAGAATGGGTCGGATAGGACCGATGACGTGGCAAACCAACAACAGAACGCCAAAGAGAACTTTCATCGAGTTAATTCTCCATTTGTCCGGTCAGCGTTAATCTTTTTTGCGTCATTTGCATTCTTGCGGTTAAATCTTCGCCCTCCCTTTTCCTCCGTCGCGTCGCGGTGGAGGAAAAAGTCGGGGGCGTGACCTTTGTACTTTTTCACACTTTTCACTTCCGATTCATCGCCCAATAAATTTTTTCAGCGCTCAGCGGCAACTCGAATAGCCGCACGCCGCACGCGTCGGCGATGGCATTGGCTATCGCCGCGGCCGTCGGGACGTTAGGGTTCTCGGCGATCGCCTTGCCGCCGTATGGCGTCGGCCCGGTGGGGCTCTCGACCAATACAGTCTTCAACGGCGGCACGTCGGCGATGCACGGCAACTTGGACTCACCTAAAGTTAACGTTGCGATTTTACCGTCAATCACTGGATTTTCTTCCATTAAAGCAAATCCAAACCCAGTGACGACGCCGCCTTCAATCTGGCCGGTGAGAGTTAGATGATTGAGTACCGTGCCGGTATCGTGTGCCGTGGTCAAATTTAAAACCTTCACGCCGCCGGTAGTCGGATCAACTTCCACCTCAGCCACTTGCGCGGCGAAGCCGGTGACCTTCGGCATGTCCTTAGGAACAAAATTGGTCAGGTGAAAGACGGGGCCACCGTTTTCCTTCACAGCCAGCTCTATCATCTTTTGCGTCGTCGTCGATTTTTTGTTGGGCGCCGTGAGCTTGCCGCCCTGCTGCTGAATCTCGTTCGGCTGACAGCCCAACTCCCGCGCCGCCAAATTGATCAGCTTCTCGCGCACCTCATGGGCCGACTGGTTGACCGCGTGACCGGAAGTATTCGTCTGTTTGCTGCCGCCCGTGCCGGGATCGAAAGGCAAGCTATCGGTGTCTTTGAAAACCACGCCGACTTTCTCCGGCGGCAGCCCGAGCGTTTCACAAACCATCTGCTGGCTGACGGTATAGTATCCGGGACCGACATCGGGCACGCCGGTGAGGATATTGACCTTGCCATCGGCCTCCAGCGTTAATGCCGAGCTCGCTTTCCCTTCCGGGGTGCCGCGATCATAGAGCGCCA